>NZ_VSRL01000319.1 GCF_012184385.1 Lentzea indica | reverse complement strand
CACGGCCGCGACCCCGGCTCGCTCTACCGGGGCGTGCCGCTCACCCAAGCCACCGACTGGGCCCAGCGCGATCCCGCCGCCCTCAACGCCGAGGAGAAGGCGTTCCTCGACGCCAGCAAGGCCGCGGTCGAACACGAACTGGCCACCGAGACGCGCCGCACCACCAACCTGCGCCGCGTGGTCGCGTTGCTCGCCGCCCTGCTGCTCGTGGCCACCACCGCGACCGTGTTCGCCGTGCGCGCGCAACAACAGACCACCGAGCAACGAACCAACGCACTCGCACAGAAGGCCATCGCGGAGGCCAACGGCCTGCAGGACCGCGACCCCGGCCTCGCCAGCCAGCTCCGCCTCGCCGCGTACCGGCTCACCGGTCTGCCGGCGGCACGCGACAGCCTGCTGAGCACGTTCGCGGCACCCCAGGTCACCGTCGTCAGAGGCCACCAGGACGCGGCGTCCTACGCGCTGTTCAGCCCCGACGGCAAGATCATGGCCACCGCCGCCGACGACAAGACCCTGATCATCTGGGACTTCGCCGACCCCTACCACCCCACCGAGCTCGGCCGCCTGCGCGCGGGCGAGAACGCCACCCACGGCATGGCGTTCAGCCCGGACAGCAAGACGCTCGCCACGGCGGGCTGGGACGGTCTCATCCGCCTGGTGGACCTCACCGACCCGCGCAAGCCCGTCGAGAAGGCACGCATCAGCGGCCACGACGGGCAGGTCCAGGCCGTGCAGTTCACGCCGGACGGCCGCACGCTCGTCAGCAGCGGCCAGGACAAGACGATCCGAGTCTGGGACCTCTCGGGCCCCGCCACCCTCGTGCGCACGATCCAGGCGCACGAGCAGCTCGTCCACGGCATCTCTCTCAACCCCGCGGGCACCACGCTCGCGTCCGCGTCCTGGGACGGCACCGTCAAGCTCTGGGAACTCGCGACCGGCGCCCACCTCTCCACCATCGACCCCGCGACCGGCGACTTCGCCTCGGACGCGGTCGCCTTCTCCCCCGACGGCCGCACGCTCGCCACCGGTGCGGACAACGGAGACGTGCAGCTGTGGAACGTCACCGATCCCCGCTCCCCCGCCCTGCTCAGCACCACCACCGGCCACAGCTTCTCGATCCACGCGCTGGCGTTCTCCGCCGACGGGAAGTTCCTCGCCAGCGGCGGCGGCGACAAGACCACCCGCGTCTGGAACGTGACCGATCTCCGCGACGTCCGGCTCGCCACCGCGCTCGCGGGCCACACCGACACCCTCTGGTCGGTCAACTTCAGCCCGGACTCCAAGCGAATGGTCACGGCCACCACCGACGCCGAGGTCCGCGTGCTCGACCTGGCCAACCTCACCTACGCCCACCACAAGTGGACGGTGTGGAAGCTCGACCACGACAAACGCGGGCGGTACTTCGCGACGGTCTCCTCCGACGGCACCATCAAGCTCTGGCGCCCGCAGGACCGGCACGCCGAGGAGATCTCGACCCTGCCCGGGCTCACGCCCGCCGACGAGGCGCTCACCGTCGACGTCAACCCGGCCCGCGACGTCGTGTTCGGGTCCACCATGACCTGGCAGGGCCTGTGGGACGTGAGCGACCCCGCGCAGCCGCGAGAACTCACCAGGGCGATCACCAGGAACGTCCCGATCGTGGCCGCCACCTTCAGCAACGACGGCAAGATGCTCGCCGTCTGCGAGGAGGACGGTGTCGTCGGGCTCTGGAACGTCACCGACCCGGCCGCACCGGTGAAGGTGGGCGGCTTCGCCATACCGAAGACCGACATGGTGTGGCAGATCGAGTTCTCCCAGGACGACCGCACGCTCGTGATCGCGAACGGCAGCCGCGAGCTTCAGCTCTGGGACGTCAGCAATCCGGCTTCACCCCGCGCCCACCCCGCGCTGCGCACGGACGACACCCCGAACCCCATCCGCCGCGGCGGGCAGGCCGGCCGCGAAGAGGCCATGACCGTGGTCGTCCACGGCAACGTCATGGCGTTCGCGAACATGGGCAGCAGCGGCGCGCTGTACGACATCAGCGATCCCGCACAGCCGCGCAAGCTCAGCTCCCTGCCCAACGACGGCGGGCCGCTGCAGCGCCTCGCCTTCTCCCCCGACGGCACCCTCATCGCGGCCGGGACGACCGACGACGTGATCCGCGTGTGGGACGTGCGCGATCCCCGCAACCCCCAGGTGCGGGCAGTGCTGCACGGACACACGGAACGGGTGTGGGGCGTGGCCTTCGCGCCGGACAACCGCACCCTGGCGACCACCGGGGCGGACCGCACCGTCCGCGTCTGGGACATCGACCTCGAGGCGACCGCAGCCCGCGTGTGCGCTACTACGACGGCGCACCTGTCCACTCGGCACTGGGAGCAATACTTCCCCGGCGTCGAGCCGAGGCCTCTCTGCTGAACAACACCCTCACCATTCCTCTCGACCCCATTTGTAGTGCGAAAACGTTGTGTGGTGTCGATGCCCCGGCGTCGTACAACAACGTTCGTGCAACGAGGACGGTCAACCGGGTGAAGGTGAGGCTTCAGTCAACACTGAAGCAATAAAATCCACCGCAGTAGTTGCAGATGTGATCAGATTCTGAGTCATGGAGCTCGTGCCGCAAGAAGTCGGGGTCGCACACAGCGCACTGCCGCACGACGAAACGTCCGCCCGAGCCCTGCTCGCCGAAGCCGCGGCGCAGGGCCTGCACACAGTCGTCGTCACCGCCGAGGAAGGCGACGAACGCGCCATAGCCGTGCTGCGTGAACTGCGCGCGGAATGGCACACGGAGGGCGGTCAGATCACCGCCCAGCTCGACACGGACGCCCAGGGCCAGCTCGCGCACCTGTGGGGCCTGTCGGTGGAAGACAGGGCCGCGTGGCTCGCGGCGTTCCCCCGCCACGACGATCCGAACTGGTGGATGCACCGGCTCCTGGTGCTCAACCACCACCCGGAGTGGGCGCCGCTCAAGGACTGGCTGGTCGACGAGCACGTACGGCTGTTCGGCCGCCCGCCGGGAAGGCGTCGTTCTAACGCGGCAGGCCGCTGAAGTCCGGCGTACGCAGCCGCTGGATCCACGGGATCGGGGCTTCCTTCGGGGTGTCCCGATCCGGCTGCACGGCGGCGAACGTCAGCACGCGCACCCTCGGCACTCCGACCGCGATCACGTCGCCGTGCGTACCGGCGATCCACATGACGCCGGTGTCGGCGATGTTCGCCACCACGTGCAGGTCCGGGATCACGAACTGCACCAGCGCGAGGCCGCCCGGCATCTCCGCGAGCCCGGCCACGTGCTGGTTCGGCTGCCACGGGAACAGCGTGATCGGCACCGGCGTCCACTGCGCGGAGCTCTCGACCGCCACCACCGCGTCGCGGTACCAGCGGCTGATCTCGATCGACGACGGGATGCCGAGCAACCCCATGACCAGCACCAGTCCGCCGATGATCAGGCCGGTGGGGGCGAACGGGAACAGGCTGAGCAGGACCAGCAGCGCGCCGATGCCCGCGGGCACGGCCGACCACAGCCACGACCGCACGCCCCACCGCATGCCCTTGTGCGCCTTGGCGACCGCAGGGTCGTCCAACGGCCGGCCGACTGGTCGCTCCACGCGCTTCTGAGCGGGGTGGTCACCGGTGTCGACCTTGGCGTTCTCCATCTTCGCGAACCCGGCGACCCTGATGACCGCCTTCCCGCTCGCGTCGGGGCCGCAGACGAAGACCTCCTGCCGTTCCAGCACCATGTCATTCAGGTCATGGAACCAGCCCTTGAGCACCAGCCCGTCCAACAGCAGGCGGTCGTCAATCATGTCGTCCCGCTTCTCCGCGACCGTGGCCGGAACGCGCCGCCATGGTTGGTCGAGCAGGCCACGTCGCTGGGCCTTGGTCTCCGACCGGTACATCAACGGCGCCACCCCGCACGTCAGCGTGACCAGGAACAGCAACGCCATCGCGCCGGCGTTGCCCGGCGTCATCGGCAGGAACAGGCACGCCACTGCGGCGGCCCCCGTCACGAGCGCGACACCGCCGAGGGTCCTCGCGCCCCAGCGCAGGTCCTCCAGGATCAGGCCGGTCGACCAGTCGTCTCTGGCGGGCACGTCCGTCCGCGGCTCCAGGTAGTGCAGCACCAGCCCCCCAGCTATGCCTTGGTGGCCACCTCGCGGATCAGGTTCGCGAGCTCCGCCGGCCGTTCCAGCGGAAGCATATGTCCGGCATCGGCCAGCACGACCGAGGTTCCGCCGAACTTCACCGCGTCGGTCTCCGGCACCAGGCGGTCCTCGTCCCCCACGACGGCGACCACGGCCTTCTCCTTGGCCACGGTCAGCCCGGCCTCCCGGTCGTACCGGTCCACCGCGGGCCGGAACAGCGCGACCGTCTCCGGCCAGTGCCCCCACACCATGTCCGCGGTGAGCTCCACGTCGTCGTCCGCGGGCTGGTCACCGAACAGCCACCACCGCAACCCCGCGGTCTTGGTCGGCTCGATCTTCTCCCGCACCGCCCGCACGATCGGCCCGAACGCCCGCTCCAGCTCCCGCACGAGCTTCCCGACCGCCTTCGGCCACGCGAGCGACGTCTCGGACCGCCCGCTCGCCGCCGTGACACGAAGACGTTGCCCAGCACCCGTTGCCGGAACAGCCGCGGCCTGCGCTCGGCCATCGCCAGCGCCGCCATGCCGCCCATCGAGTGCCCGGCGATCACGATCCGCCCGTTCGGCACCGCCCGCTCGATCAGCTCCCCCAGGTCCTCGCCGAGCCGCTCGATCGTGGCCGTCTCCTTCGTCGCCCCCGACGACCTGCCGTGGCCACGGTGGTCGTAGGAGATGACCTGGAAGTCGCCGCTCAGTTGCTCGACGACCTTGTGCCAGCTGCGGTGGTCGAGCGCGTAGCCGTGGGCCAGCACGACCGTCACCGGCGCCTCGGGGTCGCCCGCGCGCACCACGTTGAGCTCGGTCCCGTCCTCCAGCCGCACCATCGGATTCCTTTCGCCGTGTCGTCTGTTCGTCCTAACGAGACAACACGGCGAAAGGACACGACCTAAACGAGTCCCAGCACCACATCCGGTGGCATCTGCCGGCCACCGACACCCGGCACACCACGGAACTGGTAAGCCGAAGCCTGACCACCCGGCTGAATGACCCAGGCCTCCCCCGGCGTCCCTTCCGCGAGCACCGTCTGCAGCGCCTCGGCGATGTCGTCCGGCGTCAGCAACGGGAACTCGACGGCGTCGAACTCCTCCTTCGCCGCACCCAGCAGCAACGTGTCCACGAACCCAGGACACAACGCGGTGACCACGATCCCGTCGTCGGCCAGCGCCTTCCCCGCCGCCCGCACGTATCCGACGATCGCGTGCTTGGTCAGCGTGTACAGCGGGTCCGCGGGCATCGCCGTCAGCCCGGCCAGCGAGGCCGTGACCACGATCTTGCCGCCACCCTGCCGGCGCAACGCCGGCACCGCGGCACAAAGTCCGTAGACCACGTGGTCGACGTTGACCCCGACCAGCTTCCGGTACCGGGCAACGTCCAGAGCGGCGTCCACCCCGGCCTGCCCGCCACCGATCCCGGCGTTCAGGTGCACGATGTCGAGCCGCCCGAACTCCTTCTCGACCTGCTCCACCACCGCGGGCATCGTCGAAGGGGCGGCGACGTCACCGGAGATGGCGATGCCACCCACCTCGGAGGCGATCCGCTGCGCCCTGGCCGCGTCGAGGTCGAGCACCGCCACCCGCGCACCGAGCTTCGCGAGGCGGCGCACGACGGCGACGCCGATTCCGCCCGCGCCGCCCGTGACCAACGCGACCTGACCGGTCAAGTCCACAGTGGACATGGCGTTCTCCTCAGCTGTTGCGCAGGAAACGGTCGAGAACGCGGACGCCGAACTTCAGCGCGTCCACCGGCACTCGCTCGTCCACACCGTGGAAGAGCCCGGAGAAGTCGAGGTCGGCCGGCAGCTTCAGCGGCGCGAAACCGAAGTTGCGGATGCCGAGCTTCTGGAACGACTTGGCGTCCGTGCCGCCGGAGAGCATGTACGGCAGCACGCGGGCACCGGGGTCCTCTGCGATGATCGACGCCGTCATGGCGTCCACCAGTGCGCCGTCGAACGTCGTCTCCACCGGCGGCAGGCCGATCCACTCGCGTTCGACGTCCGGGCCGAGCAGCTCGGCCAGCTCGCGGTCGAACGCCTCCTCGCGGCCCGGCAGGATGCGGCAGTCCACAGTGGCCTCGGCGGTCGACGGGATCACGTTCGCCTTGTAGCCCGCAGACAACATGGTCGGGTTCGCCGTGTCCCGCAGAGTCGCGCCGATCATCCGCGACAGGGCGCCGAGCTTGCCGATCGAGCCCTCGATGTCGTCCTCGGGGAAGTCCAGTCCGGTGATCTCGCTGACCCCGTCCAGGAACTCCCGCACCGACGGACGCACGATCAACGGCCACTTGTGCTGGTCGAGCTTCGTGACTGCGGCGGCGAGCTTCGCGACCGCGTTGTCGCGGTGGATCATGCTGCCGTGGCCCGCTGTGCCCTTGACCCGCAGCTTGAGCCAGCGGATGCCCTTCTCGGCGGTCTCGACCAGGTAGGCGCGGACGTCGTCCTTCAGCGTGATCGAGAACCCGCCGACCTCGCTGATCGCCTCGGTGACGCCCTCGAACAGCTCAGGCCTGTTCTCCACCAGCCACTTCGCGCCGAAGAGCCCACCGGCCTCCTCGTCGGCGAGGAACGCGAACACGATGTCGCGCGGCGGCACGACTCCCTCGCGCTTGAAGTGCCTGGCCAGCGCGAGCGTCATGCCGACCATGTCCTTCATGTCGACAGCGCCACGGCCCCACACGTAACCGTCCTGCACAGCACCGGAGAACGGGTGCACCGACCACTCCGAGGCGTCCGCGGGCACGACGTCGAGGTGACCGTGAACCAACAGCGCGCCGCGGCTGGGATCCGAGCCCGCAAGACGCGCGATCACGTTGCCGCGGCCCTTGGCGCCCGACTCGACGTAGGTGGTCTCGTAGCCGACCTCGGACAGCTTCTCCGCCACCCACTCGGCGGCCTTGCGCTCCCCCACCACCGTCGCGGGATCACCCGTGTTCGTGGTGTCGATCCTGATCAGCTCGCTGACCAGCGTCACGGCCTCGTCTTCTGCCAGTACCAGTGCGTTCCCCGTTGTGCTCACCACGTCTTCCTACCATCCGTCAGAACACCGACCACCCGGTGAGAGTCGTGAATCGGTCCAATGCGTCCACACCCGCGACGGAGTTCCCTCGCGCGTCCAATGCTGGACTCCAGACGCAGATCGCGCACTTTCCGGGGACCACGGCGACGATCCCTCCCCCGACCCCGCTCTTGCACGGCAGGCCGACCCGGTAGGCGAACTGACCGGCGGCGTCGTAGGTGCCGCACGTGAGCATCACGGCGTTGACCCGCTTCGCACCGCTCACGCCCAGAAGTCGGGTGCCGTCGTTGCGGATGCCGTGGCGTGCCAGGAACAGGGCCGACCGGGCAAGATCCGCGCAGCTCATCGCGATCGAGCACTGCCGGACGTACTCGTGCAGCACGACGTCGACGGAGTTGCGCATGTTGCCGTAGGAGGCCATGAAATGCGCCAGGGCGCGATTGCGGTCGGAGTGGTCGAGCTCGGACTTGGCGACCTCGGGGTCGACGTCGAGCCGGGGGTTTCCGCTCTCCTGCCGCAGGAAGTCGAGCAGCCGATCAGCGGCGCCGAACCCGAGGTGGTCGGTGACGACGAGCGCGCCGGCGTTGATGAACGGGTTGCGCGGGATGCCCTGCTCGTTCTCCAGCTGCACCAGCGAGTTGAACGGTGATCCGGACGGCTCACGGCCCACGCGCGACCAGACGTCGTCGTCCTGCGACAGGGCCAGGGCGAGCATGAACGCCTTGGAGATGCTCTGGATCGAGAACGGTGTCAGGTGCTCCCCCGCGCCGAAGACCTCGCCGTCCAATGTGGCGACGGCGAGGCCGAAGGCGTGCGGGTCGATCCTGGCGAGCGCAGGGATGTAGTCGGCGACCTCACCTCCTGGCGTCACCTCGGCGGCGATGCGGTCCACCAGCTGCTGGAGCTCCATGCCGCCATCCCATCACGGGACCGCGATCTAGCTGGCAGCCACCGGGAAGGAGTAGAGCTGGGTGTTCTGGCCGGCCTTGACCGTGCACGGGACGGTGATCGTCCCGAGCCAGGTCGGAGAACCGTCCGCCTGACGCGGCGTGAGCTTGAGCTCCGCGTTGCCGAGCGAGATCGCCGCCGTGCCGGCGTTGGCGAGCATCATCGCCGGCAACGTGCCCGTGGCCGTCACGTCGAACGTGCCGCTGGCCGGCACCGGCGTGTTCGGGATGGTCGAGACCGACGTGAGCGTCTGGGTGGCCGACCCGTCGGTCACCGGCACGTTGCTGGTCATCGTGCCGTCGACCGACTTCGCGCCGAGCCAGCCCAGCGTGGTGGTGGCGTCCTCCGACACCGTGCTCTTCACCGTGGTGTTGGACACCGCGGTCGGCACACCGACGACGGCCGAGTCCGGCAGGTCCGCGGAGCTGACCGTGGTCGGCATGTCCTGCGCACCGATGATCGAGAAATTGCAGGAGTAGGTGATGTTCAGCTCAGCGGTCGCGGCCGAGCTCGTGCCGGCCGTCACCACGCTCAGCGCTCCGGCGACCAGAACGCAGGCAGCGGCGCGTGCGAGGGTCTTCATCTGCAGGGACCTCCATGAGTACGACATTGAACTGCAAGAAGGCGGGTATTGCTTTACTCGCCAGTAATGTAGCCACCCCGGATTCCGCAAGGCAAGAGAAAACCCGCTTTTGTCACCCGCGTACGAATTGGCCGGAGACGATTTATCAGGCGCGATCCAACAAATAGTGCGCACGCAGCGCCAGTTCGAGGGTGAACCGCTCCCCCGCGTCGTGCATTCGGTCGCCGAACAGTTCGTCCAATTGGTTCACGCGGTAACGCACGGTCTGCGGATGCACCTTCAGCCGGGCTGCGACCTCAGGTGCGCCACCGCGTGCCGACAGCCACACGAGCAACGTCTCGGCGAGCTTGGTGCGCTGCCGGTCGGTCAACGGGGCCAGCGGCGCCAGCGCCCGTTCGGCCAGCTGCCGGGCGAGGAACTCGTCCGCGAGCACGGTCAGTTCGACGAGGTGGTCGGCACAGTCGAGGACCGGCCGATCCGGCAGCACCTTCTCGCGTGAGAGCGTGAGCACCCGGCGAGCGCAGGCCAGCGACCTGCGCGCGTCCGCGGGAACCACCGGCAGGCCG
>NZ_VSRL01000318.1 GCF_012184385.1 Lentzea indica | reverse complement strand
TGCGACTGCGCGCGCAGCCGCTCGGCGAGCAGGCTCGCGCCCCCACACGATCACCAGACCGGCCACCACGACACCGAGGTAGAGCGCGGTCCGGTAGTTCACCGTCTCCGGATCGCCGACGGCGGGCGGGTTGGCCGGGTACTTGATCCACGGCAGCAGCGCCACCGCGCCGAACACCGCGGCACCGAACGCGAAGCTGCGGCTGAACGGCGTGCGGTCGACGAACCAGCGCTTCGACAGCGCGTAGGCCGTGGCGAACACGAGGCCGACGGCGATGCCGACGATCACCACGCCGAGCATGCCGCCCACGACCTGGGCGCCACGGCTGACGAGCGCTTCCTCGCCGTGCGAGTGGCCGGCCGACTCACCGGCGGGTTCCCGGGCCTCCTCGACCGCGAGCGCGGCGCGAATGGGGATCTCGGTCACCAGCAGTTGCACGAGCGCGGAGGCGGCACCTGCGATGCCGCCCGCCGCGATCCCTCGCAGCGCAAGGGACCTGTACGTCGTCGTCATGTGCTTGATCGGGATCAGATCAGTGGCACGGGACGCCGAGCGCGTGCCGGCCGTCGTGGAAGAACTCGTGCAGCAGCTCCGAGCTCGCACCGAGCGCGAGACCGTTCTCCTGCAGGACCAGGTAGGTGACGATGAGGCCGAGCGATGCGACGGCGAAGGCCCACTTGGGCACGCGGACGGCGGACAGGTTTGCTGCGGGGCTCGTCATGACGGGCTCCTCCATACCTCGTGGAAGGTCAACTCTCCTTGCGGCGCCGCAGCCGGTCTCCTGACTCCCGGATCAACGCTGCCCCCGCGTCTTCCCAGCCCCTGTGAGAGGACCAGTGACGTGCTCGGCGGGGATCGCTTCCCGGTCACAGTGGCGAGGACCGCGCCGGATTTTCACCGGCTTCCCGTCACTGCGGCGCGTGCACCGTAAGTTGATCGGTGGCTTAAACACAACCGGCCATAAGAGTTGTCGTGTTCATCACTTCACGAGTGGACAGTCTCCACACTTCCCACCAGCGGCTACGCGGTAGTAAAGGCAGCAGCTCCGGCGGCGGAACGTGACCTCGCCGGGGAAGCTCAGAAATTCACCCGCCTGTTCGAACGGCGGTGCGCTCATCAGCTGTTCACCGCGTTGTTCCGCTTCCTCGGCGGTGAGCATGCGTGCGCGAACAACCATTTTGAGCGCGCCCGCGATGTTCGACATCGCGTTGCCCCACAACAATCCGCGCGCCACCGGCGTGACCGACTGGATCGCTTCCACCACGGGTTCGAGCGCTTCGGCGGCCGGTGGGCCCAGCCTCGGTTCGTCGATGCGGACGCTCAGGCCGTTCACGGAGTGGTGTTGCCACCACAGGTTTTCCGGCCGCACGTCGATGGGGATGTTCGCCGCGGTGAGAGGGCTGAGCAGCCGCGCGGTGTAGCTGAGGAAGAACAGGCTCGCCGCGACGCGGGGTTCTTCCGCCTTGTACCGGGTCGCGATGGCGTCGATCGTGTCCTTGAGCGCCGGGCCTTCCAGCAGCGCCGTCCCCGGCAGCCACGTGTCGTCCGGACGGCCCACGTCGAGCGCGAAGAACGGGTTGATGCCGCGCACCCGGCGCAGCGCCTGCAGAACCTCCGCGAACTCCGACACGAAGTTCACGCTACTGGGTGTCCATGCAGGACAGATCACGTCCACGCCGTGGGACTGATGTGACCGCGGTGTGGACGGGGGCTCGCGGGATGGGAGGATGTCGTGCCGTGAAGACCTTCGACTCCCTGTTCGCCGAACTGACCGAACGAGCCGCCACCAAGCCGGCTGGTTCCGGCACCGTCGCAGCGCTCGAGGCCGGCGTCCATGCTCAGGGCAAGAAGGTCCTGGAGGAGGCGGGCGAGGTCTGGATCGCCGCCGAGTACGAGTCCGACGAGAAGCTCGCGGAAGAGATCTCGCAGCTGCTGTACCGCCTCCAGGTGATCATGCTGGGCCGCGGCCTGACCCTCGAAGACGTTTACAAGTACCTCTGACGGAGGCTTTCCCATGCTGCGCGTTGCAGTCCCGAACAAGGGCGCGCTCGCCGAACGCGCCTCCGCCATGCTGACCGAGGCGGGTTACCGGCAGCGGCACGAGCCGCGCGACCTGACCGTGCTCGACCCGAACAACGACGTCGAGTTCTTCTTCTTGCGCCCCAAGGACATCGCGATCTACGTGGCGTCCGGCGACCTCGACCTCGGCATCACGGGCCGCGACCTGGCCGCCGACTCGGGCGCCGACGACAACGGCTCCTCGGTCGAGGAGCTGCTGGCGCTGGGCTTCGGCGCGTCGACCTTCCGCTACGCGGGCCCCAGCGGCACCGACTGGAAGGTCTCCGACCTCGAAGGCAAGCGCCTCGCCACCGCGTACCCGAAGCTGGTCGGCCGCGACCTCAGGGCCCGTGGCATCACCGCCAAGGTGATCCGTCTCGACGGCGCCGTGGAGATCTCGATCCAGCTGGGCGTGGCCGACCTGATCGCCGACGTGGTGGGGTCTGGCAGGACTCTCCGGCAGCACGACCTGGTGCCGTTCGGCGAGCCGATCTGCGAGTCGGAGGCGGTCCTGATCCACCGCGCCGGTTCGGAGCTGACCGCGGCCAAGAAGCAGCTGACGGCCCGCATCCAGGGTGTCGTGTTCGCCCAGCAGTACCTGATGCTCGACTACGACTGCCCGCGCTCGCTCCTGGACGACGCCATCGCCCTGACGCCGGGCCTGGAGTCGCCGACGGTGGCGCCTTTGGCGCACCCGGACTGGGCGGCCGTGCGGGCGATGGTGTCGCGCACGGACGCGAACCGCGTGATGGACGAGCTGGCCGCGATCGGCGCCAAGGCCGTGCTGGCCTCGGACATCAGGTTCTGCCGCCTGTGATCACCGAGCACGCCCTGCTGGACGTGCTGCCGGGCAGGGAGTCCGACTTCGAGTGGGCGTTCGGCGAGGCGCGGGAGCTGATCTCCGCCTCGCCGGGCTTCCGCGGCCTCGAACTCCTCCGGTGCCTGGAGACGCCGTCGCGCTACCTGCTGCTGGTGCGGTGGGAGTCCGTGGAGGCCCACACCGTGGGCTTCCGGCAGGGACCGTCGTACGAGCGCTGGTCGGAGTTGCTGCACGGGTTCTACTCGCCGTTTCCGGTGGTGGAGCACTACGAGAGCGCTCTGAGCACCTCGGCGTCCGTGGTCTGATCGAACCTGTCGTACCAGCGGCTGACCGCGCCGAAGTGCCGCGGGACGAGGATGGCGACGATCGGGGTCGTGAACGTGCTGAGCGAGTCTCTGGCGGCCACGGGGACGGCGAGGGTGACGCTTCTCGGTTCGTGCTTGTGCACCCAGTGCAGGGCGGCCCTGGCGGTGACGCCCGTGGCCAGCCCGTCGTCCACGAGGATCACGTCGCGGTCCTTGACGGTGAGCGGCCTGTCCTTGCGGTAGAGAGTGGTGCGTCGTGCGGCTTCGGCGCGTTCTTCGTCGCAGGTGCGGCCCAGCTGTTCCTCGGTGAGGTTCAGCGCTTTGAGGACTCTTCGGTCGTAGATGGGCTCGCCGTCCGCCGTGACGGCGCCGACGCCGTACTCGGGATGACCGGGCGCACCGATCTTGCGTGCCACCACGACGTCGAGCTCGGCGTTGAGTTCGCGGGCTATCTCCTTCGCGACCGGGACGCCGCCGCGGGGGAGACCCAGCACCAGCGGATCGTGCCACGGCCGTTCCGCGAGTCGCGCTGCCAGGGCGCGGCCCGCTTCCTGCCGGTTCGCGAACCTCTTCACAGTCCCGTCAACGGTACGCCTGTTCTCTTCTCGTCGGCCGTCGCCAGCCAGAAGAACACCGGTGGCAGCACCACTTCCAGGACGATCAGCGGGATCTGGAACCAGTGCGGCTGCCCGTGCACGGCCAGCGAGAGCAACCGTCCGGCGGCCGACAGCGCGAACACACCGGCCAGCCACCGGACGGCGGTGGCCGGGATCGGTTGCTGCCGGGCCGCCCAGATCCACGCCAGCCCGTAGCCCAGGAAGATCGCGTTGTAGAAGCGCTCGCGGCTGTCGACCGTCGCCCCGGCGTTCTCCGCACCTGGCACCGATGCCACGCCCAGCAGCACGTGGTACGCCCCGATCAGCACGCATGCCACGCCCATCGTCCAGGCGAGCCACCTCAACGCCGTCGCCATCCGCGCACCCCCTTGGTAGACACGTGTCTACTCCCGCTGGTAGACATGTGTCAACTAAGCTCCTCGGCGTGAGGTTGACCCCGGACGCCCGCCGCACGCAGCTGATCGACGTGGGCGCTGCCCTGTTCGCGTCGAAGCCCTACGACGACGTGCTGATGGAGGAGGTCGCCTCGCGCGCCGGCATCTCCCGCGCGTTGCTGTACCGGCACTTCTCCAGCAAGCGCGACCTCGTCGCCGCCGTGCACCAGCGCGCCACCGACCAGCTGCTGACCGAGGTCGAGGATCTGGGCGACGGCACGCTCGCCGAGCAGATCGCCGTCGGTCTCGACGCGCACTTCGACTACTTCCAGGCCAACCGCAACCTGGTGCTCGCCGCGAATCGCGTGCTGGCGAGCGATCCCGTGGTGCAGGCGGTGATCACTGGCGGGTTCGCCGCCCTGCAACGCCGCCTGCTCGACGCGGCGGGGGTGGACGGTCCACTCGCGTCCGCAGCTGTGTTGGCGTGGCTGGAGTTCGTGCGTGTGATGTGCGTGGAGTGGTTGGCGCATCAGACTTTTGACCGCGTGGAGTTGCGCGACCTGTGTGTCCGCGCGCTGTTGGGCGCGTTGGATCTCAGAGGGTGATCGCTGAAGCGAAGCGTGTGTTCAGCGCTCTCGATCAGATCTGGATCTAAGCGCGCTCGCGCACGAACAGGGCCTGCGCCGTCGTCCCCACCGGCCCTTCGACGTCGTGCACCGTGCTGGTCGCCAGCCCGGCCCCGTCCGGCCCGATGGTCGTCCTGGCGTCCATCCCGACCCACTCACCGACGGGCTGCCGGTGCAGGTGCACGGTCAGGTCGGTGTTGATCGCGTACCACTTGCGTATGTCCACACGGGACGAAACGCCGCTGGCCGAGTCCACCACGGAGAACAACCGCTCCAACGGTGTTGGCTCGAAGCCCTCGACCACGGCCACACGCGGGCGGGCCCACACCTGCGCGTCGCCCGGCGTGAAGATCCCGCCCGACACCGAAAGCCACTCGACGGCGGCCAGATACCCGCCCGACCAGAAGTCCGGGATCTCCATCGGCACGGCAGAAGAAGGCGGCGGCAGC
Organism: Lentzea indica; assembly: GCF_012184385.1. Classification (GTDB taxonomy): domain Bacteria; phylum Actinomycetota; class Actinomycetes; order Mycobacteriales; family Pseudonocardiaceae; genus Lentzea; species Lentzea indica. The sequence continues at coordinate 4,047 of NZ_VSRL01000318.1, read as the reverse complement.
GAGCCACTGGAGCCGCCTGCCACGGCCGTGGTGTCCGAACCGACGATGTGCCACGCACGTGCGGTGAGCACCACACGACCTTCATGAGCCAGCGAAGCCGACAGCAGCTCCACCGAGCGGCCCGGGCGTTCGACCGAAGTGGACACCGTCAGGTCGGCGACCGGGACCGGGCCGAGCACCTCGAACGTCACGCGCGCGAAGGAAGGGCGGCCCAACGCCATCAGGGACCGCACCAGCAAGGCGGAAGGCGGGCCGAGGTGCTGGCTGTCCGGGCCCCACGGCCCGACCGTGTGCGAGGTCGAGCGGAACGTGTCGTCGCCCAGGGGCAGGTAGAAGGCTGTCATGTCGCGGTCCCGGCACTCAGTCGCGGTCCTGGAGGGGCTCGGTGTCGTCCGGCTCCGGCCAGCCGGGGTAGGGAGGCGGGGTGCCGTCGAACGCCGGGCAGAACGCCTTGTGGTCGCAGTAGTCGCACAGGCGGCTGGGGGACGGGCGGAAGTCGCCGGTCGGGGCCGCGCGCATGATGGCCTGCCAGATGGCTTCGAGGGTGCGTTCGAAGCGGGACAGCTCGGACTCGTCAGGGGTGTAGGCCAGTGCCTGGCGGTCGGCGAGGTACATCAGGCGCAGCTGGCGGGGGACGACGCCGCGCAGCCGCCAAAGGACCAGGGCGTAGAACTTCATCTGGAACAACGCCTTCGCCTCGCCCACCTCGCGGGGCGCGGCGCCGGTTTTGTAGTCCACGACGCGGATTTCACCCGTTGGGGCCACGTCCACGCGGTCGATGTAGCCGCGCAGCAGCACGCCCGACGGCAGTTCGGACTCGACGAGCAGCTCGCGCGCCTCCGGTTCGAGGCGGCGCGGGTCCTCCAGTCCGAAGTAGCCGTCGAGCAGCTTGGTCGCGGAGGCCAGCCACTCCGCTTCCTCCTCGCCGCCGGGAACCTCGAACAAGGTGGAGAACTCCGGGCGCTCGGCCTTCACCCGTTCCCACGCAGGCGTGATCATCGCGCGGGCGCGGTCGGGCACGCGTTCGGCGGCCGGCAGAGCGAACAGGTCTTCCAGCACCGCGTGCACCACCGTGCCGCGCACCTGCGCCTTCGTCGGCTTCTCCGGCAGCCGGTCGACCGCGCGGAACCGGTAGAGCAGCGGGCACTGCTTGAAGTCCCCTGCCCGGGACGGCGACAGCGCGGGCCTGCGCAACGTGGTGCTCATGGTTCGCACCCTAGGACAGGGGTCTGACAATTCCCGGACCTGCCCGTCCGAAGGGAGCGGTACACCGCGAGATCACACCTCCCGCTCTACAGTGCACCCGTGGCTGCGCGGATCAGCGAACGCGAGGGCGGCCTGCTGCTGTTCCGGGTGGCGGGCATCCCGGTGGTGCTCGCGCCGTCGTGGTGGATCGGCTCGGCGATCGTGGTGGCCTTCTACGCGCCGCTCGTCGACGACCTCGCCCCCGGCACGCCACCGGGCGTCGGCCTTCTCCTGGCCGCGCTGTTCGCGGTGTTCCTCGGCCTCTCGGTCCTCGCGCACGAGCTCGGCCACTGCGTCGCGGCGCTCAAACTCGGCCTGCCGGTCAGAAGGCTGCGCCTGTACCTGCTGGGCGGGCTGTCCGAGATCATGCGCACACCCGGCAAACCCAGCCACGAGGGCGTGGTCGCGGGCGCGGGACCGATGGTCTCCGTGGCGCTCGCGATCGTCTTCGGCATCGGCGCGTTCGTGATGGAACCGGGCGACGTCGTGTGGGTGCTGGTCTTCCAGATCGCCGCCGCGAACGTCGCCGTCGCCGTGTTCAACCTCCTGCCGGGTCTGCCGCTCGACGGCGGCCGGATCGTCAGAGCGGGCGTGTGGGCGGTGACCGGGCAACGGGCGATGGGCACCCGTGTCGCCGTGGTCGGCGGTTTCGCCGTCGCCATCGCACTGGTGGCGTGGTCGCTCTACGGCATCGCGGAAGGTGCGGAGGACCGTTGGCTGCGGTTCGGCGTGTGCGCGCTGACGGCGTGGGTCGTCGTCGCCGGTGCGAAGAGCGAGCTCGCCACCGAACGCCGTCGCACCTGGCCCGCCGGTCTCACGCTCAACGACCTCATCCGCCCCGTGCTCCAGCTGCCGGCGGAAAGCCCCGTGGCGGACGCGCTGAGCACGTCGGCCGGCCGTGGTGTGGTGCTGGTCAGGGCGGACGGTTTCGCGGCCGGTCTGCTCGACACGGAGGCGGCGGAGAAGCTCGTCGCCACGAGCCCGTTCGCACCCGCTGAGCAGGCAGCGGAGCCGATCCTGCCGGAGACCGTGATCTTCGCCAACGAGCCCGGCGAGGAGATCGTGGAACGCGTCCAGGGCACGGCCGCGTGGCAGTTCCTCGTCCTCGACCTGGAGGGCCGTCCGGCGGGTGTGCTGCGCAGGGAGGACCTGCGTGCGGCCATTGAGAAGGGCGTTTGACACCATTGCGCGGTGATTAGCGCAAGTGGCCCGTTCCGTCCGGGCGACCGGGTTCAGCTGACCGACCCCAAGGGACGGCACTACACCGTCGTCCTCGAACCCGGCAAGGAGTACCACACCCACCGCGGCGCCATCCCGCACGACCTGCTCATCGGGCAGCCCGAGGGCTCGGTCGTGGCGTCGGTGGGCGGCACGAACTTCCTGGCGCTGCGCCCGCTGCTGCCGGACTACGTTCTGTCGATGCCGCGTGGTGCGCAGGTGATCTACCCGAAGGACGCCGCGCAGATCTGCATGTACGGCGACATCTTCCCCGGCGCGCGCGTTCTGGAGGCAGGCGCCGGCTCCGGTGCGTTGTCGTGCTCGCTGCTGCGTGCTGTGGGGGAGAAGGGCAGCGTCCAGTCCTACGAGGTGCGCGACGACCACGCGGTCCACGCGATCCGCAACGTGGAGACGTTCTTCGGCGAGCGCCCCGGCAACTGGTCGATCACGGTCGACGACGTGAAGAACCACGAGGGCGAGGTCGACCGGGTCATCCTCGACATGCTCTCGCCGTGGGAGGTGCTGCCCACGATCGCGAAGAACCTCATCGCCGGCGGCGTCCTGGTCGTCTACGTCGCCACCACCACGCAGCTCTCCACGGTCACGGAGGCGCTGCGAGAGATGACGTGCTGGACCGAGCCCCACGCGTGGGAGACGCTCGTCCGCCCGTGGCACGTCGTCGGTCTCGCCGTGCGGCCTGAGCACCGGATGATCGGGCACACCGCGTTCCTGCTGACCACGCGCAAGCTCGCGGACGGTGTGACGGCGCCCAGGCCGCAGCGCCGCCCCAGCAAGGGCTAGGTACGTAAAAGGGCCCGGCCGAAACTCGGCCGGGCCCTTTTCACGTACGGCGAACGACTACCTGGTCGTCGGGATCTTGATGTCCTTCTGCAGCGTGCAGAACTTCCAGTCCCCCGACACCTTCTTGAACTTCCACTCGGAGTCGACGGTCTGGCTCTGGCCGCCGTAGTTCGCGGTGACCTCGATCTTGACGGTCGCCTCGCTGCCGGACACCGTCGCGCCCTTGTAGGTCATCTTGGGCGCCGGGAGCTTCTTCATCTCCTCGGCCAGCTTCTTCTGCTCCGGCGTGGCGTTCTTCTCCGCCGCCGCGGCCTCGTCGAGCATCTCCTTGCAGGCCAGCGACTTGGCCTTGCTCTCGTTCTTGGAGGCGGCCGCGGCGATGTACGCCTCGGCGGCCTTCTTGACGTCGGCCTCGTCGCTGCCGCTGTTGCCCTTGTCGGTGCCGCCCGAGTCGGGCGACGTCGAGGAGCTGCTGGAGTTGCTGCTCGAGCTGTTGCCGGAGAGCAGGACGGCGCCCGTGATGCCGCCACCGACGAGCACCAGCACGCCGATGACGACGCCGATGATCAGGCCGGTGTTGCTCTTCTTCGGCGGCTGGCCGCCGAAACCGGGGCCACCGGGGTAACCGGGCTGCTGGCCGTACCCCTGCTGGGGCTGGCCGTAGCCCTGCTGCGGGAAGCCGCCGCTGGCGGGTCCCTGCTGGCCGAACGGGTCCTGCTGCGGCTGGCCGTACTGGCCGGGCTGCTGGCCGTACCCCGGTGGCGGCTGCTGGCCGTACCCGGG
>NZ_VSRL01000317.1 GCF_012184385.1 Lentzea indica | reverse complement strand
TCCGGCGCCGAGTCCGCGAGCCGGGACAACGTTCCGGTCGCGATCGGGTGCTTGCTGCGCGCTGCCGCCGTCGCAACGCGCAACAACAACGCGGGGTCGCGGCTGGGAATCGCGTCACGGGCGAGAGAAACCTCAGACCCGTGCAGCACAACGCCTTCGTCCAGCGGTCTGCGTGGCGGCTGACCCCTCAAAAACGCCCCGAGCCCACGCTTCGGCGCCGCGGCCCGAGCAGTTCGCACAGCCACGTCGAACGCGTAGACGACAGTGCGTGCGGCCGAAGAAAGCGAACGGGCCAAAGCAAACCGGTCAGCCAGACCGAGAGCGGAGGCCACCTCGTCGCCGTCCTGCGCCCGCAGGACATCACGAGGTTTCCGCGCCACGCGGCGAAGTTCGGTGCGCACGTCCAGGAGCAGCTTGCGGGCCTCGCCGACGTCGGCGGACGGCCGGTCGACCACCTGCGCGACCGACAGCGCGTCCAGGATCGTGATGTCCCGCAACCCGCCACGGCCGTGCTTCAGGTCGGGTTCGACGCGGTGCGCGATTTCGCCACTGCGGGCCCAGCGCTTCTGCGACGACTCGGCGATCTCGTCCAGCCGGTTGCGCACGTTGCCGCGCCACGCCTGGCGGGCGCCCTCCGCGAGTTTCTGCGAGACCTCCTGGTCTCCCGCGATGTGCCGGATGTCCAGCAGTCCCAACGCGGTGCGCAGGTCTCCGGCGGCGACACGGAGAGCCTCCCCGACGGTGCGGACCGAGTGGTCCAGCCCGATGCCGGAGTTCCACAGCGGATACCAGAGCTTCTCGGCGATCCCGTCGATGTTCTTGACGCCGTTGTGCACAAGGACCAGATCGAGGTCGGAGTAGGGCACGAGCTCACGCCGCCCCAGCCCGCCGACCGCCACGAGCGCGATACCCGATCCGGATATCCCCGCTCCCCCCGCGTGTTTGGTCAACCAGAACTCGTGCAGGTCCACGAGTGCCTCGCGCAGTGGTTCGGCGGCCAAGCGACGACGACCTGGCACGAGCAGCCTTTCGCGTGCTCGCACCAGGTCGTCAGCCGTGACGACGGCCGTTTCGTTGTTCTCCACGGACCGTCTCCCCAGTTTGTTAGAGCGCGTCCGATCCACGCTCGCCGGTGCGCACGCGCACCACGGTGTCGACCGAAGTGACCCACACCTTGCCGTCGCCGATCTTGCCGGTGCGGGCGGCCTCGACCACCGCTTCCAGCACCTTCTCGACCTGGTTGTCGTCGACGACGACCTCGATCTTGATCTTCGGCACGAAGTCCACGGAGTACTCGGCGCCCCGGTAGACCTCGGTGTGGCCCTTCTGGCGGCCGTAGCCCTGCACCTCGCTGACGGTCATGCCCAGCACCCCGAGCTGTTCCAGGGAGCTCTTCACGTCGTCGAGCGTGAACGGCTTGATGATCGCGGTGACCAGCTTCATGACTTCTTGCTCCCCTCGAGGACCGCGGTCGCACCCGCGGCCACGCTCGCCTTGCCGGTACCACGCGCGCTGGTGAGGCTGCCGTACTCGTAGGCGCGCTCGGCGTGCTCAGCTTCGTCGATGCTGGCGACCTCCGCTTCCTCGGACGCGCGGAACCCGACGGTGAACTTCACCAGGTAGCCGAGCGCGAGGCTGAGGACGAAGGAGTAGCCGAGCACCGCGAACGCACCGACGGCCTGACGCCAGAGCTGGTCGACACCGCCGCCGTAGAAGAGGCCGTTGATCTTGGCCGGGGCCGCCTCGCTGGCGAACAGACCGATCAGGATCGTGCCGGACAGACCACCGACGAGGTGCACGCCGACGACGTCGAGCGAGTCGTCGTAGCCGAAGCGGTACTTCAGCGACACGGCCAGGGCGCAGAGGACACCGGTGATCGCGCCGATCGCGATGGCGCCGATCGGGGTGACCGAGGAACAGGCGGGCGTGATCGCGACCAGACCGGCGATGACACCGGAGGCGGCACCCAGCGTGGTGGCCTTGCCGTCGCGGATCCGTTCAGTGAGCAGCCAGCCGAGCATCGCCGCGCAGGTGGCGACGAGCGTGTTGATGAACGTGACACCGGCGAGGCCGTTGGCACCGAGAGCCGAACCGGCGTTGAAGCCGAACCAGCCGAACCACAGCAGACCGGCGCCGAGCACGACCAGCGGCAGGCTGTGCGGCTTCATGGGCTCCTTGGGCCAGCCCACGCGCTTGCCGAGCACGATCGCGAGCGCGAGACCAGCCGCACCCGCATTGATGTGCACCGCGGTACCACCGGCGAAGTCGATCGCGAGGAGCTTGTTGGCGATCCAGCCACCGGGGTCGATGACGTTGCCGGCCTCGTCCTTGCCGTCGAAGTCGAAGACCCAGTGCGCGACCGGGAAGTAGACGATCGTCGCCCACAGACCCGCGAACAGCAGCCACGGTCCGAACCGGGCGCGGTCGGCGATGGCACCGGAGATCAGCGCGACCGTGATGATCGCGAACATCGCCTGGAAGGCGACGAACACGGTGCTCGGGATCTTGCCCGCGAGCGAGTCGGCGGCCAGCAGGCCGTCAAGACCGAAGAACTCGAACGGTTTGCCCAGCAGGCCTGCGCCGACGTCAGCGCCGAATGCCGCCGAGTACCCGAACAGCACCCAAAGGACACCGACCACGGCCATGGCGCCCAAGCTCATCATCATCATGTTGAGCACGCTCTTCGAACGGACCATGCCTCCGTAGAAGAAGGCAAGGCCCGGCGTCATCAGCAGCACCAATGCGGCGCTGGTGAGCACCCAGGCGGTGTCCCCTGTATCCACTTCGACCTCCACTGCACGTCGGTTGCAGGGAGCATCGGGACGTCCTGTTTCACCCACTTACGTGGAACGTTTCGCGCAGGTGAACTGTGGGGCCGACCTTGTTACGTCCACGTTTCGCGCGGTTCACGGCCTCAATTCGGCCACCTCACGGCACCGAAACGGTGACGAGACGTAGTCCTCGAACTCACCCTTCCGGGTCATACGTGCTCGCGGACCGCACCCCGGCGTGTACACCGGAGGTGCGGTCCGCGACCTGACTGCTAGCGAACCGAGAACGGTCCAGCCGGAACCTTCGGCTTCGCCGACTGGATCGACGCCTCCGCAGGAGGCTCGACCGCGGCGCACGAGGTGCCGTTGCGCGGCAGCTTCAGCGACACCATGTACTCGTTGTTGATCTTGAGCGTGCACTCACTGCGGTCGTAGACGCCGTGACCCCAGCCTTCGTAGGTCACGAAGACGGTGGTGTCACGGGACTGACGGTGCGCGTTGACCGCCCACTCGTACACCGTCGCCGGGTCGTACTTGGCGTTGGTCAGCAGGATCTTCGGCGCGTTCTTGATCTTCAGCGGGTGCTGCGGGTTCGTGGCCTTCGGGTACCCGACGCAGCCCATCATGGCGCCGTGGCCGATCGACGAACCACGCGTGTTCGGCGCGACGCGGTTCTCCATGGCGTTCAGCGCCTGGTACTCGCCCCACGAGCTGACGCGCAGGTTGTAGTCGTTGCAGAAGATGCCCGCGAACGGGTTCTCGAACGTCTCACCCTCCGCGAACGCTTGGCTGGCACCGGCGCACCCTGGACGAGCTGGGCGACCTGGTCCGCGAACCGCTTCCAGGACGGGCCGTAGCCCATGCTCACGACACCGGCGCCGAGGTCCTCGGCGGTGATCACGTTGCCCTGCTCGCCCTTCAGCTCACCGCGGGCGGCCTCGGCGAGCAGGTCCTTCCAGATCTTGCGCAGGTCCTTGCCGTGGAACGGCGAGGACGCGTCCCGGTCGCTCCACTTGACCCACTCGTTGAACACGCCGTCCGCGCCACGCGCCTCGGTCTCGAGGAACTTCCACGTGCCGAGGCTGTGGTCCATGTTCGAGTCGATGATCATGGCGCGGATGTTCTTGCCGTACTGCTCCGCGTAGTGCTGACCCATGATCGTGCCGTACGAGACGCCGTAGTAGTTGATCTTCTTCTCGCCCAGCGCACGACGAATCGAGTCGATGTCGTTCGCGACGTCCTTCGTCGAGGCGTGGTCGAAGATCGGGCCGGACTGCTTGCGGCAGTCCGCGCGCAGCTCCTTGTTGAACGCGACCAGCTGGTCGAACTCGGCCACGGTCTTCGGGTGGTCCGAAGGTTGCTTCCGCAGCAGGTCCGCAGAGCACTTGATCGGCTGGCTGCGCGCGACGCCACGCGGGTCGAACCCGATGACGTCGAACTTGTCGATGATGTCCTTGCTGAAGTAGCGGTCAGCGCCGAACGAGAAGTCGACGCCCGACCCACCCGGTCCACCGGGGTTGATGACCATCGCACCGATGCGCTTGGACTGGTCGTTCGCCTTGCGGCGGGACACGGCCAGCTGGAACTTCTCCCCGTTCGGCTTGCCGTAGTCGATCGGCAGCGTCAAGAAGCCGCAGTCGATGGTCGGCACCTCGGCGCACGGCTTCCAGTCGATCGCGCCCACCGGGAACTCCGGCTGCCCTTCCGGAGCGGCGGACGCGAGCGGTGACATACCCAGTACCAATGCAGAACTCGCGAGCGCGGCACCAAAGACGCGCATCATCGGTTGCATGGATTTCCTCCCTAGATCCCCGATCTTGCGGGAGGAAACGCTTCCACCGATCGTGTGACGCAGACAACCAACCGAGGTAGGTAAAAGAATCAGCCTGTGGTTGGACAACCACCCTCAGTTAGTCGTGTTGGCCCACATCGTCCGCGGGTGTGCTAGCCCATCACTCGTAGGGGTGACTCGACCGCGGCACACGTGGTGCCGTTGTTCGGCAGCTTCAGCGACACCAGGTACTCGTCGTTGATCTTCATCGTGCAGTCGCTTCGGCCGTATACGCCGTGGCCCCAGCCTTCGTACGTGACGAGGACAGTGGTGTCACGGGACTGACGATGCACGTTGACCGCCCACTCGTGGACCGTCGCCGGGTCGTACTTGGCGTTGGTCACCAGGATCTTCGGCGCGTTCTTGATCTTCAGCGGATGCGGCGGGTTCGTGGCCTTGGGGAGCCCGATGCAGCCTGTCACGGCGCCGTGCGCGAACGGCACCATGACGACGTTCGGCGCGACGCGGCTCTCCACGTCGCTCAGGACCTGGTACTCGGCGAAGGAGGCGACCCGCAGGTTGTAGTCGTTGCAGACGATGCCCTGGAACGGGTACTCGAACGTCTCACCCTCGGCGAACGCCTTGAGGGGCGCCGAGGCGCCATGGACGAGCGTCACGACGTAGTCGGCGAACAGCTTCCACGCCGGGACGTGGCTGAAGTTCAGGAACCGGACGCCCAGGAGCTCAGGGGTGATCACGTTGCCTCGCGGGTCCTTCAGCTCACCGCGGGCGGCCTCGGCGAGCAGGTCCTTCCAGATCTTGCGCAGGTCCTGACCGTAGAACGGCGAGGACGGCGTGCGGTCGTTCCACTTGACCCACTCGTTGAACACGTCCTCCCCGCCACGCGCCTCGGTCTCGAGCAACTTCCTCGCGCCGAGGCTGCGGTCCATGTTGGAGTCGATGATCATGGCGCGGATGTTCTTGCCGTACTGCTCCGCGTAGTGCTGACCCATGATCGTGCCGTACGAGACGCCGTAGTAGCTGATCTTCTTCTCGCCCAGCGCACGACGAATCGAGTCGATGTCGTTCGCGACGTCCTTCGTCGAGGCGTGGTCGAAGATCGGGCCGGACTGCTTGCGGCAGTCCTCACCCAGCTCCCTGTTGTACGCGACCAGCTGGTCGTACTCAGCCACGGTCTTCGGGCGGTCCGTGTGCGGCCGCTGCACCGCCTCGGCCGAGCACTTGATCGGCTGGCTGCGCGCGACGCCACGCGGGTCGAACCCGATGACGTCGAACCTGTCCACGATCTCCTTGCTGAAGTACTGGTCCGCGGAGAACGAGAAGTCCACACCCGAAGAACCCGGTCCACCTGGGTTGACGACCAGCGCGCCGACCCGCTGGGACTGGTCGTTCGCCTTGCGACGAGAGACGGCCAACTGAAACTTCTCACCGTCCGGCTCGGCGTAGTCGATCGGCAGCGTCAAGAAGCCGCAATCGATCGCCGGCGCCTCGGCGCACGGCTTCCAGTCGATCGCGCCGACTTGGTGCGCCGGAGCCGCGAACGCGAGCGGCGTCATGCCCAAGACCAATGCGGAACTCGCGAACGCGGCCCCGAGAACGCGCGTCATCGGTCGCATGCATTTCCTCCCTGGATCCTGATCTTGCAGGAGGAAAACGCTTTCATCGACCGTGCAACACAAGCAACCGACGGAGGTATCGCGAAAATCCGACCACGGTCGGACAACCGTTCTCAGCTACTGCTTTCAGCCCATGCCGACCGCAGGTGCGCTACGCCATCGCTCGTAGGAGTTCCGATCAGACGGAGCCTTGCCATCCCACCGTCCGGGTAGATGTCCAGCCGCACCTCGGTCGCCTCCGCTCCGTCCACGACGAACCGGTGCCGCGTGTCGGGCTGCAGCCGAGTGCGCGGCAGGAGGTCGAACCACGCCTCCGGGTCCTTGCGCTCGTCGCGCGCGGAGACGGACGCCCAGCCCGGCGCGTTGCCCTTGAAATGACTGGTGTCGAGCTCGACCAGCTGCACGACGCCGGGCGCGGCGAGCCGCACGGACACCCAGTCGTTGCCGTCGTCACGCCGGCGCGCGGTTTCCCAGCCCTCTCCCATGACCGTGGCTTGACCAGGGGAGATGAGGTTGTTGGGCGAGCTGTAGAACATGTTGCTGCAGCCCGTGACGACAGCGCCGTTCTCCAGCGCGGCGAGGTCGATGCCCGGTATGAGCAGGCGCGGGTCGGCGAGCGGTTCGCCGTGCACGCGCAACCGGGCGACGCCGCCGTCCGGGTCGATGGTCAGGCGTACGTGCGTGACGCGACGGCCCTCGCTCACGTCGAAGAAGTGCTTCTCGTCGCCCTTCAGCGCGGAGCGTTCGACCAGCGGGAACCACTCGGTGATCTCGTCGGCGCCCGGATAGCCGTCGACCTGGGCGCCCTCGACCCAGCAGAACGGCGGGTAGTTGCCCTTGAAGAACGCCGTGTCGACGACGATTCCCTTGACGACACCGGGCATGCCGAGCCGGATCACCGCCTGGTCGACGCCGGCCTCACGACGTCGGCGGGTCTCCCACCCGTCGTAGACCTGTCCTTTGTGACCGAAGGTGTAGGTCTGGTAGACCGGCTCGGCTGGCTTGATCAGGTTCTCCCGCTCGGCGAACAGCTCGTCGTTCGCCCACACCACACCACCCCCGACCGCGCGTGAGGCGAGATCGGGCAGCCGGGTCCACTCCGTCATGCTTCTCCTCTTCTGAGCAACTTGCCTTGCGTCTGACCGATTTCCTTGCCGCGCAACCACGTCTGGCGCACGACACCGTGCAGTTCCCGCCCGTGGTACGGCGTGACCGGGTTGCGGTGGTGGAGCTTGTTCTTGTCCACCACGAACGTCTCGTCCGGCGCGAACACCACCAGGTCCGCGTCCTTACCGACCTCGATGGCGCCCTTCGACTCCAGCCCGACCTGACGCGCCGGATGCGCGGCCATCCAGCGGACGACGTCGGTGAGGTGGAAACCACGTTCCCGTGCCCCTGTCCACACCGCGGGCAGGCCGAGTTGCAGCGACGCGATCCCACCCCACGCCGTGGCGAAATCGCCCGCCTTCAGCTCCACCGTGCTCGGCGAGTGGTCGCTGACGACCAGCTCGATCACGCCTTCGCGCAGCCCTTGCCACAACGCCTCGCGGTTCGACTCCTCGCGGATCGGCGGACAGCACTTGAACTCCGTCTGCCCGTCGTGGATCTCCTCGGCCGTGAACGTGAGGTAGTGCGGGCAGGTCTCCGCGGTCAGGGGGAGCCGATCGCGATGCGCCGCCTCGATGATGTGCAACGCGTCCGACGACGACAGGTGCAGGATGTGCGTGCGAGCGCCGGTCCTTCGGGTCAGCTCGACGACATCGTTGATCGCCCGGTTCTCCGCCTCACGCGGCCGTGACGCGAGGAACCCCGGGTAGTCCGGTTCGGCGTCACGAACCGTGTGCGCGTCCTCGGCGTGCACGATCGTCAACGCGTCAAGCGTCGCCAACTCTCTCAGCGCCACTTCGAGTTCCGCTGTCGTGACGGCGGGGAACTCGTCCACGCCCGAGTGCAGCAGGAAACACTTGAAGCCGAAGACTCCGGCCTCGTGCAACGGCTTCAGGTCGGCGAGGTTGCCGGGGACGATGCCGCCCCAGAACCCGACGTCGACGGACACGTTCGCCGCGGCCTTGCGCTTGATCTCCAGTGCCGCCACCTCGACCGTCGGCGGGATGCTGTTGAGCGGCATGTCGATGATCGTGGTGACCCCACCGGCGGCGGCGGCCCGAGTGGCGGTCTCGAAGCCCTCCCACTCGCTGCGGCCCGGGTCGTTGACGTGCACGTGGGTGTCGACCAGACCGGGCAGCAGCACCTCGTCGTCCGCGAGGTGCACGACGTTCGGCGAGTCGATGCGCGGCTCGACGGCCACGATCCGGCCGTCGACGACACCGACGTCGCACGCGATCTCGCCCTGCGGGGTGACGACCCTGCGGGCGCGGAAGACCAGGTCCATGGCACTCACTCTGGCACCCAGTCGCGTGCGATGCGACCGCCGAGAACGCCCAGCAGCGAATCAGCCTGGGCCATGCACCTCGTGACGTCGGGTTCGACGTCCAACAGCGCGTAGGCGGCCTTCAACCCCAGGTCGCCCGGCGCGACCGAGCACTGTCCCGCGACCGCGACCACCGGCACGTCCCCCGAGGCCCTGACCACCCCGAACGGCGCCTTGCCGTGCCGCGTCTGGGCGTCCAGCGATCCTTCGCCTGTGATCACCAACGATGCGTCGGCCACTGCCTCGGCGAACCCGGCCAGCTCCAGCACCACCTCGATGCCCGGACGGAACCTCGCACCCAGTACCGCGAGCGCGGCGAAACCGATCCCGCCGGCCGCGCCTGCGCCAGGCCGTGACGCGTACTCCGGCCCGATCCGCTGGGCAAAGGCGGACAGCCTGGCTTCGAGGATTTCGACCTGATCGGGTGAAGCACCCTTCTGCGGCCCGTAGACCGCCGCCGCACCGGTCGGGCCGAGCAGCGGGTTGTCCACGTCCGAGGCCAGCACCAGGTCAACGCCCTCGAACGACGCGGAGCCCAGCGCCTCCAGCATTCCGGCGCCGCCGTCCGTGCACGCGCTGCCGCCCAGCCCCAGCACGATCGTGGTGCAGCCGACGTCCAGGGCGGCCTTCAGCAGCTCGCCGACACCGTGGCTGGTGGCGTCGAGCGGCGCGGGCTCGTCCAGCAACGTGAGCCCGGCCGCCGACGCCACCTCGACCACGGCGGTCGTGCCGCGGACGGCGAAGGACGCGGGCACCGGTCGTGCCGACCGGGCG
>NZ_VSRL01000316.1 GCF_012184385.1 Lentzea indica | reverse complement strand
ACCCCGGCCGGATGGACATGCCCGCACCTGAGCGTCACCATTACCCGTTGCCGTTGCCGTTGCCGTTGCCGTTGCCGTTGCCGGGTCGGCGAGCGCCGGGCCGGGCGCCAGCGCGGCGCGGCCGCGAGGCATGCAGAAGGCAAGTGCTTTCATGTGTGGGATCCACAACGGCCTGTGAGCCGCCTTACACGCCTCACAGGCCGTCCTACAAGAACACTACGAACAGGTGATGCGCGGAGACGCCCAGTCACCATGGTCGGAATTGATGCCGTCACCGGCGTCGGTGATGACCAACCGCAGGCTTTCGGCTTCGGTCAGTGACGCGGTGAGTTTCTTCGCCGCATCAGTACCGGTCATCCGTCCGGAGTCCGCCACATTGGTGGAATCGGCGAACAACTGGAAGACGACCGAACCCCTGCCCGCGGCCACCTCGTCGTCGACACCGACGTCCACGGTGATCGAAGAGCACTTGCGGCCCAAGTAGAACTCGATGGCCGAGGTCGCGTGCGCACCAAAACCACGTGCGTGCGTCACACCGTTGATCGTCAGGGTCTTGCCGTCACCGGCCTTGTTGCCACCAACGGACTTGTCGATCTCCACCGGGCCCCAGCCGTTCGTGGACGACGAAGCTTCGAACGCGGACAGATCAGTCGTGCCCGCCGGCGGGGTCGGACGCGGGCCGTCCGACTTGGACACGCGGTAGATCACCGTGGCGAGCGATGGCACGGACGCCGAGATCGCGCCCGTCGTGGTTCGGGTCGACTTCGTCCACAGGTCCTTCAGCACGGCGGGCCCTGACATGCCGATCTCGGACAGCGAGGTCGAGATCGTCTGCGTGGAGCCGGACTTGTTGAACAGCGCCACGGCCTTGTCACCGTTGGCAAGCGGCTTCACGATCACGTCGACGCCGGTCTTGCCGGTCGTCCGGATCCGCTTGCCCTGCACGCCCAGCTTGTCCTGGTCGACCGCGATGACGTCCTTGTTGCCCAGGATGGTGTAGGTGTCGGCGTTGACCTTGCGCAGGTCCGAACCGATGAGCAGCGGTGCGGCCATGATCGCCCACAACGAGAAGTGGCTGCGGTACTGAACAGCGGACATCTTGCCGTTGCCGACTTCCAGCATGTCGGGGTCGTTCCAGTGCCCAGGACCGGCGTAGGAGTCCAGCACGACGTTCTTCTCGTAGATGTCCATCGTGCGCGGCCAGGTGTCGTTGATGTCACCGGTCGTGCGCCAGAGGTGACCGGTGTCCGACGCCCACTCCCACGGCTTGTTCTGGCCCCACTCGCACAACGAGAAGACGATCGGACGGCCCGTCTTCTTCAACGCGTCACGCATCTTGCGGTAGCGCTGTTTGGCGTCGACGCCCTGGTTGTTGCAGTTGTCGTACTTCAGGTAGTCGACGCCCCACGACGCGAACTGCTGGGCGTCGGACTCCTCGTGGCCGAGGCCGCCGGGGAAGCCGTTGTCCTTGTTGCAGGTCTTCGTGCCGGCACTTGTGTAGATGCCGAACTTCAGGCCTTTGGAGTGCACGTAGTCCGCGACAGCCTTGATGCCGTTGGGGAAACGAGTGCGGTTCGGGACGAGCTTGCCCTGAGCGTCACGGGTCTTCTCGGCCCAGCAGTCGTCGATGTTGACGTACTCGTAGCCCGCGTCCTTCAGGCCGCGGTTGACGAAGATGTCGGCGATGCCCTTGACCATCGCCTCGTTGAAGTCGGCCCGGCAGTGGGTGGCGTTCCAGTTGTTGAAGCCCATCGGCGGGGTCAGCGCCAGACCGTCCGGTAATGCCTCTGCGGCAGGGGCGACCAGGACCGCGCTGACCATTGTGGACAGCACAGCCAGGGTGAGTGTGCGCATGGTGCTTTCCTTTCCGAACATCACGCGGGAAGACCCCAGGGCTTGCCGGGGGTCGTGATGGCGACCGGCCTGACGGCCAGGTCGGGGCGGCGGCCCCTGGGATGCACCAGGACTTCCTGCCCGCGGCGCAACGGGATCTCGAACGTCCCGTCGCCGCGGTCGCGGTACCGGACCGGACGACCACCGGGCGTCACCACGGACACCGGGCCGGCGATGCCGTGCCTCAGCACCAACGGCTCGCCCGCGCGGCTGCGGACGAGCACGAACTGGGTCTTGCCGGCAGAACGGCGAGCCGTCACCGAGAAACCACCCTCACAGGAGTGGTCGGCGATGACGACGTCCGGCCACGCGGACGGCACGGCCGGGAACACCCGGACGACGCCGCCCCAGCTCTGGCAGACGAAGTCGTGGATCGTCTGCGCGCCGGACAGCGGGGTCTCCACGACCGGGCCCGCCTCGGTGTACATGGTGTTTTCGAGCACCGGGTAGCGCTTGGTCGTGTCGAACATCTTCACGAAGTACGCGTAGGCCTCGTCGCCGCGGAACATGCGCGCGGCGATCGAGCCGGACCCGGAGTAGCTGTAGCCGCGGTGCGCGGGCTCCAGCGACATCCAGTGGTGCAACGACTTCTCGATCAGCGCACGGTTCTCCTGCTGGTCCCAGTTCACCGTCATCAGCGGGAACGTCGCGAGCAGGTGCGAGAAGTGCCGGTGGGAGTTCACGAACGGAACACCTGCGCCGATCATGAACCCGTTCTCGTTCACCGGGTACGGGACGAGATCGCGCAGCACCTCGGCCCACTTCGGCTCCAGCGGATCCTTGATCTTGAGCAGGGCCGCAGAGTCGATCAGCGTCTGGCAGCCCCAGCGGATCAGCTGGAGGTCGTAGTTGCAGTCGGGCGCGTCGCCGTACTCCGGCGACGTGGTGACGTCGAGGTGCAGCTTGCCGTCGTTGCCCTTCTTCAGGAAGTGCAGGTAGTAGTTGATCGACCGGCGCAGCAGCGGGAACACGACGTCGGACAGGATGCGGACGTCCATGCTGTGCCGGTAGGACAGCCAGACGTTGTGCAGGGCCCACGTGAGGTTGCCGAGCTCCTTCACGCCGGTGCCGCCGGTGCCCGGCTCGTACAGCGTTCCGGCGTTCGACGTGGTGCGGTCGGTGCTGCGGCCGACGCCGGCGGAGTCGTGCCGGTACGGCTCCTTGACGTTGCGGACGAGCTGCTCCTGGTTGTCCTTGAGCGTCGAGGTGATCGAGTCGAGCTCCAGGTGGCCGGATCCGTGGATGAGCCAGTACTCCAGCTGCACGTTGAGGTTCCACCAGGCGGCCGCCCATGGCGTCTTCTCGAGCCACGGGCCGGTCGTCGCCATCACCGGACTGCCGGCGCGTGAACCGGACGCCACCTTGTAGAGCTGGATCCAGTAGAACGACTGCAGCCGCTGCTCGCCGAACGACAGGAAGCTCTTCTGGTAGAAGGCGTTCCACCACTTCCGATGCGTCCTGGTCAGCAGTCCGCCGAGCACCGCCGCCTCGCGCACCGCCTTCAGAACGATCTTGTCCGCGGCGGCTTCCGGGTAGGTGTGCGCGACCGACAGCAGCAGGCGCTGCATGCGGCCGGTCGTGATGAGACGGAAAGCGGTTGCCGTCTGACCGCCCGCGTTCAACGCCTGCGTCACCAGCGTCTCCCGCCCGTCCGTTTTCGTCACGGGGTCGGGATTGAGGACGTAGCCGTCCGGCAGCGGGTTGAAGTCCGCGCGCGGCGGGATCGCCTTGGACGGCACGAACTCCAGCACCGGCTTCTCGGTGCCGGTCGCGGTGACGTTCAGCGACAGCACCGAGCGTTCGGAGTGGATGTAGACGACGAACGAGATCACGCCGAGCGACGTGGTCACGGTTCCACGCAGCTCCGCGTTCCACAGGTCCAGACGCCAGTCGACCGCCGTGACGGTGCCCGCGGCGGTCATCTTCAGGTTGCCGACAGGAAGTCTGCACACGCCGAACTGGCTGCCGCCGGTGGTGCGGTGATCCTGCACGTCGGCGTGCTGCACGGTGAACCGGACGGTGTTGCCCTCCGCGTACACGACGCTGCCCAACCGGCCGTCACCGAGGAACGGAGCCTGCCCGTACTGGGTCGGAGGCTTCCGCCAAACGAGATCCTGCGCCCCGATGAACTCTTCCCAGTCACGTTCCGACATGCCGTCGCAGTCGAAGACATCCGAGGACCCGGTCTCTTTTCCGGTCGCTACCCCCGTCTGGGCGAACAGCACCGCCGCCGTGGTTCCGCCAATGAAACCCCTCCTACCAAAGACCATTTCCCGCTCCTCGCCCGCGCATGACGAATACTCACGTCCTGCTGCGCGGCGGTGCAGCCTGGTCCAGACAATCCGGAAAGGTAGGAGTTCTGGGTCACATCGCGCAAGAGCCAACTAACCGCAACACGAAGCAACAACCGGGTGCTGCTCACCCTGCAACATGGGCAAGACGCCTAGGATGTCCCGCCAAAGGGGCGGGGAGACACGCACGAGCCGTGCCCTTGTACGAGGAGGTGGCATGGCCGTGTCGACAACGGCGTTCAACGAGGGCAGGGTCCCCCAGCGGGGACGTCCTCGTGACGCCAGCAGGGACGACGCATTACGTCAGGCAGCGCTCGAGGTGATGGCCGAGGTCGGGTACCGGGCCCTCACCATGGACGCCGTGGCGGCTCGCGCGAGGGCGGGCAAAGCCACGATCTACCGGCGCTGGGAGTCGAAGCTCGATCTGGTGATCGACACGTGCACCCAGCTCGCCACGCAGAACCTCGCGGCACCGGACACCGGCTCTCTGGCCGGCGACCTGCGCGAGTTCCTCTCGTCGTTCGCCGCGTTCCTCTCAGGACCGATCGGCAAGGCCGCTCAGGCGCTCGTGGGCGAACTGCCGCACGAGCCGGAGCTGGCGGCGGCGTTCAGGGAGACGTTCCTGATCTCGCAGCGCGACGTGCTGCGCGGGATCCTGGACCGGGCAGCCGAACGGGGCGAGCTGCGCGCCGACGCCCCGCGCGGCATGGCCGTCGAGATCGCCGGCGCCGCGCTGATCTACCGGCTGATGCTCACCGGTGACCCGCTCGACGAGCCGTTCGTGGAGAAGGTCGTCGAGCAGGTGCTCCTACCGTTGGTGCACGTCTAGCGGAACAGCTTGCGGACCAGCGCGAAGCCGACCACCGCGCCTACCGCGATGAGCGTGTACTTGACCTTGGGCTGGCGCAGCACGTCGAGCACGGACGACTTGCCCTGCTCGACGAGCTTCTGCGGGCTGGCGCGCTCGCTCAGCTCGTCCAAGGTGGCGGCCAGCGCGGTGCGAGCCTGTTCGATCTCGCGCTGGATGGTGTCGGGATCGCGAGCCACATGTCCTCCTAGCAGCGGTTCTGCCGCCAACCGTAGTGGACGATCAGTCACGGAGGATTGAGCGACCCGAGAGAGCGAGTCCATGGAAGGCGGATAGGCTTCCACGTGAGGGGTCGTAGCCCAATTGGCAGAGGCACTGGGTTTAGGTCCCAGCCAGTGGGGGTTCGAGTCCCCCCGACCTCATTGATCAGCGCATTTGCGGTTGGTTCGCCGCGGGGGCTGGCCCGCGGCGAACCACCCCCAAGTTAGCCGCAGGAATCCCAGGTGGATCACCAGCGAGCGTCTCAGTTCACCTGCTCAGCGAGCCTCTCCCTGCCGTACAGCCGAACCGACTCGAGCTGCTCGAATCGCCCTGCCCCGGAGAACGTGAGCAGCGACTTCGCCACGAGCGCCGACAGCAGCGCCAGCACCCGGTCGGAGGGCAGGTCGCACGCCGCCACCGCGAGGTCGAGCCCGAAGTCGCCGGGGAACGACGAGAGGCACCGGAACACGTGCTGTTCGTCGGCGCTGAGGCGGCCGTAGCTCCACGCGATCGCGGCACGCAGGCTCTGGTGACGTTCGGCCGCGGTGCGGTTGCCGCGGTTGAGCAGCTCCAGCCGGTCGTCCAGACGCGCCAGCAGCTCCCTGACGGGCAGCACGGTCACCAGCCGTGCGGCGAGCTCTATGGCCAGCGGTAACCGGTCCAGGCGCATGCACAGCGCGGCCAGCACCTCCGGGTCGTCGAGCCGCAGGCCGAGCTGGTTCGCGCGGGCGCGGTCGGCGAACAGCTCCACGGCGCACGTGATCGGCAACGGCTGCACCGCGAACAGCGCCTCGCCCGGCACGCGCAGCGGTTCCCGGCTCGTGGCGATCACCCGCACTCCCGGACAGCCGAGCAGCAACGGTTCCAGCAGCGCCGCACACTCCCCGACGACGTGCTCGCAGTTGTCCATCACCAGCACCGTCGTTCGACCGGTCAGGGCGCGCACCAGGGTGCTCAGCACGGGCTCGCGGGTGACCTCGCCAATGCCGAGCGCCGTCGCACACGCCCGTGCCACGTTCGAAACCGACGCGAGCTCGACCCGTGCCACTCCGGCCTGGCCGCTGGTGAGCTCCTTCGCCAGTCTGGTCTTCCCGACCCCGGCAGGGCCGACGAGCGTGAGCAGCCGGGCGTCGCTCAACCCCTTGAGACGGCTCAACTCGTCATCACGGCCGATGAAACTGTCCAGTGCCGTGACCGGTTCGCTCACGCGCTGCCGATACGCGCGTTGACGGCAGGCGTTCGAGCAGTACCGCGCGTGTCTGCGCCGGGAGGTGGCGGTCGCGGCGCCGCAGGTCGCACACGTCCCCACCTGTTCGGCCATCGAACGCATCGTAGTCAAACGATTACAGAGGCGGAAAGGCCTTTCCAGCCATGTTGTGGACCAAAGGCGCTCCAACGCGTATACATCGGAGCTGTCGCCGCCGCGACCGACGTCTTGGAGGACTGGACATGCGGTTGTCTACCGTGCGATGGCGCGCGGCCGGATTACTCGCCGTCGCACTGACGGCAGGCGTCACAACCCCTGTAGCAGCAGCACAAACCGACGTTCGGCCGAATGCCGTGGTGACGCTGTCGAACGGCGTTCCGATGCTGTCCGTGACCCGTGGCGCCACCACCGTGCTGGAGGCGAGCCCTCTGGGCGTGGTGACGGAAAGAGCGGATCTTTCCACCGGCCTGCGCCTGACGGGCCGCACCGAACGGCGCGTGGTGGAGCACTACACCGCGTCGTCGGGAAAGCAACGGCAACGCACTGTGGTGCACAAGGAAGAGCGCTACTCGTTCGCCGGCGCGGCACGTCTGGATCTCGTCGTGCGGACCGCGCGTGACGGCGTCGCCTACCGGTACGAGCTGCCGGCCGGCCTGGGCAACGTGCTGCGTGAGACGTCGGCGTTCGTGGTCCCGTCTGCTTCGACGGCGTGGATCGCGAAGTACCGGCGTGACTACGAAAACCCGTTCGTGCAGACCAACGCGGCCACCGCGGAGACCGCCGAGTACCTGCACCCTGCGTTGTTCGAAACCAACGGCGTGTACTCGCTGCTCACCGAGTCCGCTGTGGACGGTCGCCACTCGGGTGCGCGGCTCGTGCACACCGCGGGCTCACCGTCGTACGCGATCAAGTACTGGGACGAGCAGGTGGTCGTGGACGGCCCGTGGCAGTCGCCGTGGCGCACCGCCGTCGTCGGCTCGCTGGCGGACGTCTCCACGTCGACCTTCGTGGACGACCTGGCGCCGCGCTCCCGCGTGCGCGACACGTCGTGGATCAAGCCGGGCAAGGTGTTCTGGAGCTGGCTCGCCGGTGGTCGCGAGGCCGGACAGAGCCTCGCGATGCAGAAGCAGTACGTGGACTACGCGGCCGCGCACGGCTGGCCGTACGCGCTGGTCGACGCGGGCTGGTACTTCGACCCGAACTGGGACTACGACCCGTCGTGGGAGAAGACCTCGTGGATTCCCGATCTGGTCGCGTATGCCGCGGCGCGTGGCGTGAAGATCCACCTCTGGATCCACTACGACGAGCTCGACACGCCGGAGGAGAGCGCGGCGCGGCTGGCGCTGTTCGAGCGGTGGGGCATCGCGGGCGTGAAGATCGACTTCATGGACTCCGACGGCCAGGACCGCAACCGCTGGTACGACCGGATTCTCCCCGAGACCGCTGCGCACAAGTTGCTGGTCAACTTCCACGGATCGACGATCCCGCACGGCATCCACCGCACGTGGCCGCACGTCATGACGATGGAAGCCGTGCACGGTGGTGAGAAGTCCTCAGGGCTCACCGGTTCGCACCTGACTGCTTTGCCGTTCACGCGCGGTGTCGTCGGCGGCATGGACTACACGCCGTTGGCTTGGCACCGTCCGTCGCGCACCACGTCCGACGCGCACGAACTGGCGTTGACCGTGATCTACGAGTCAGGTCTCGCGAACCTCGCCGGCCGTCCCGAGGACTACGCGGCGCGGCCCGTCGCGGAACGGTTCGTCGACCAGGTGCCCACCGCGTGGGACGAGACCCGGTTGTTGTCGGGCCGTCCCGCCGACCACTCGGTGTTCGCGCGGCGGTCAGGAGATCGGTGGTTCATCGGCGGCGGGTACTCCGGTGCCGCTCGCACCGTGTCCGTGCCGTTCGACCTGCCTTCCGGTCGCTGGCGGGTGGAGATCACCAGGGACGGTCCCGCCGGGCTCGTGCGCGAGGTGCGGAACGTGCGGGCCGGCGACGTGCTGACGCTGGACGTGGCGGCCAACGGTGGTTTCGCGGCCATCGCCTGCCGTGGTTCCTCGTGCGAGCGACCGGTTCGCGCGGTGCCTCCGACTTCGGTGTCGGCTTCTGCGCGTGGGTTCGCGGTGACCGGGTTGTTCCAGACTCGGGAAGACGTGCGGAACGTGACGCTGGCGCCACGGGTGCCGGCCGGGTGGTCGGTACAGGGCGCTCCGGTGAAGGCTCGGTCGGTGCGTCCGGGGCAGGCGTTGTCGGGCACGTGGACCGTGGTGCCGCCCGCTCAGCCTTCGTCGTACGGCTACTTCGACATCCCGGTCGTCGCGTCGTTCAACGGTGGCGTGGAGGCCGAGAAGACGGCACGGGTGCACCTCGTGAAGCCGCTCTCCGATTCCTGGTCGTACCTGAGCGATCGGCCGTGGGTTTCAGCGTCCGGCGGTGACGGCCCGGTCGAGAAGGACATCACCAACGGTGGCGCTTCGGCCGGTGACGGCAGGGGCATCGCGATTCGGCGGGTGACCTACGGCAAGGGTCTCGGTACGCACGCGTCGTCCGAGATCACTTACAAGCTGGACTCACGCTGCACCGCTTTCGCCGCTTCGGTCGGGGTGGACGACGAGGCCGGTCTCGACGTCGCACGGCAGCGCACCGGCGGCACGGTGTCGTTCCAGGTGCTCGGCGACGGTGTTGTGCTGTCGGATTCCGGGGTGCTCGGTGTGCGCACGCCTGTCCGCGACCTGGCCGTGGACGTGACCGGCGTGAGCACTCTCACCCTGCGCGTTCTCGATGGTGGCGACGGTGTCGTGAACGACCACGCTTCTTGGGCTGACGCGAGGATTCGCTGCTCGTAGTGGTTTCTCCCTGAGGTCGGGGTGGGGTTTCCCCCACCCCGACATTGCGGTTCACCCCAATGTCCTAATCAGTTCTGGGAGTGGCCATCCGGCACACTCCTGGTGGTGGCCGACCGGCGGGTGAGCACTCGTTTGTCCTGGACGTTGAGTCCTGCTGAG
>NZ_VSRL01000315.1 GCF_012184385.1 Lentzea indica | reverse complement strand
GCAGCGGCGGCGACCACGGCGCCGGCGAGCAGGCGCGGTAGCCCCAACCGCCTTCGACGACCGCGGACACCGCGCTACCGATCACGGCGGCGACGAGCAGCACGTGCAGCGCGGGCAGCCAGGCGGTTGACCGGCGCAACCACGTCCACCTGGGCAACGCGCGGAGTTCGTGGAGGCGGTCCACCGCCCACTCGACCTGGCCGAGCACGAACTCGACCTGTTCTCGCTGTGCCCTGGTCAGCAACGGTCGATGCGCCTTCATAAAGCGCTCGACGTGCGCGAGTGCGCCGCGCACGGACGCAGGATGCGGAACGAGACGCACGTACGGCCACAGGTCGCTGTTGCGTCGATCGCGCAGCCACCGGTCACCCTCGATGACGGTGAACCCGACGATCACCGCCAGCACGAGCAGCTGCCCCTGCCACGGCAGCAGGTTGCTGACGAACAGAACGATGATGCCCATGCCCGCCACGAACAGGCCGACGGTGACGTTGGTCTTCTGATCGTGCGCCAACTGGGCCAGGTGTTTGTCGCTCTCGTCGAGCCTGGCCCTGGCCGCATGGACGACCGCGACCGTTCCCAGTGGAATGATCAGCGGGAGGACCAGCGCCATCGCCAGCGCGACGAGCCAGACATGCCTCAGGTCCACTTCCGGCACGAGCAGCCGGACCAGCAACCAGGGTGCGGCCAAGCCGAACAGCGCTGCGGCGGCCATCGGCCAGATGCCGCGCGGGCGAGCCGGGTCCGGGCGCTCGGGTGCGGGCAGGGCCTCTCCGGAGACCCGGCCTTCGAGCAGGCGAATCAGCTCGGCGCCACCCCGCTGCCAATCGCCGAAGTCGATGCGCCAGTACTGCCGGGTGCCGAGCTCGGCGATGTCGTCGAACTCAGCCTTGAGCAACCGGTCCTTGCTCGGCAGGGTGGCCCTGTCGAGCAGCACCGGCAGCACGTAGAGGCCCTTCTCAAGCCCCTTGCGGACCTCGTACCGCACCCAGTCCTTCTCCGCCTTGCGGGCGCGGAGATCCACGAACCACTCGCGGTGAACGAAGACGAGCAGTACTTCGGTGTCGTTCTCCAGCCAGCCGCGCAGCGCGGACGGGTAGTGCTCGCCTGCCTCCAGTCCCGTGTCCGCGTGGACCTTGTCCGGTCCGAAGTGCGCGCGCAGGCGTTCGATGAAAGCCTCGACCGCCTGGGCGTGACTACGACGGCCACCCTTGTAGTTCTTGCGGTAGCTGACGAAGATGCCGCCGCTCATCGGTTCTCCACAACGGTGACCTGGAAGCCCAGCGCCCGCAGCATGCCGCTGAGCATGGTCCTGGTGTTCTCGGCGGCCCGCTTGCGCAGCTCGGACTTGTCGGCCGCCTCGGCGATCCGCTTCTCGGCGGCGAGGTAGAACTCCTGCTGGCTCTTCGTGTCGAGGACCGCGCCCAGCCGGTTGAACAGGCCGCGCTTCTGGTCGAAGACGTAGCTGCGCTCGTTGTTGAGGTTCGGTTTGTCGAGCACAGGCTCGGGGATCCGCACCTCGACGGATCTTCCGTCGGACGACATGACCAGCATCTCCTCGACGAGCCTGCCGAAGTCGACGTAGGCGTTGACGGTGCCCGCTCCGACGAAGAGCGTGCGTTCACCAGCTAGGAAGTCGGGCAGCCACGGCGCGTCCTTCTCGATGTCGATGACGACCTCGTAGTCACCGGTCGCCGCGTGGTACTGGCTCAGGTTGCGCAGCTCCTTGAGCACAGCGGGATGACTGCGGTCGATGGTGTCGACGCGGAACGGCGAGAAGCTCGACAGCGTGCCGGTCAGCTGCAGCACGGCCGCCAGTACCACGAGCACCGCGACAGCGATCAGACCCGGCTTCAGCCAGCGCATTGTGCGGAGTCACCTGCTTCCTTTTACATGACAAGGAATCGCCACATCGGTCCCGTCAACTGTCATGTCGCGCATCGTGTCCGTCCCGCTACGGTCGTTCGACATGGGCGGCATCTTCATCAACTACCGGCGGCACGACGAGCGCATCGCGTTCGTCCGAACGCTCTACGCGCGGCTCGCCGCCCGGTTCGGGGAGAACAACGTCTTCCTCGACTCCGCCACGATCGGTCACGGCCGGCGCTACCCGAACCAGCTGCGCCGCCATCTCGGCAGGGCTGACGTGGTGGTCGTCGTCGTGCACGCCGGCTGGGCGAAAGAGCTGAAGACCGACGGCGCGGACTGGGTGCACAACGAGATCCGTTGGGCACTGGCCGCGGGAAAGACGATCATCCCGTTGCTGCTGGACGCCGCCAAGATGCCCAGGGCGTCCGAACTTCCGAGGACGATCAGGGAGTTCGCCCACTTCCAGGCCCACCGCGTGCCGGACGACCCCGGCCACGCCCAGCTCTGCGAGAAGATCGCCGACGAACCCCGGCGGCGCGCCTCCATCGGGGAAACGCCGGCGCGGCCGTGGGCAGGACCGCTCGCCCTTCTTCTCGGCACCGCCGCGTTCGCCGCTCCGGTGCTGTTGCTGCCGGCCGGTGCGACGGAGATCGCGGTCTACGCCTCGGTCACCGCCACCGTGGTCCTGTTCGTGGTGATGATCGCGGTGGCGCTGGTGTCGATGGGGCGCAGGCCGATCAACGCGGCCGAGCGGCTCGCGCAGGACTTCGACCCGACCAGGTACTACCTGCTGGTGGGTATGCCCGCGGGCATCGTGCTCGTGGGGGTGGTGGTGGCGATCGTCTTCAGTTCGCCGGTCGAGCCGGAGATTCGGCCGTTGCTGGTCTTCATCACCGGTGTCGCGGCGATGTACCTGGTGTTCCTCGTGCTCAGGCAGTACAAGGTCGAGAAGTTCCGCGAGGACCACTGGCCGGTGCGGCTGAAGGAACCGGTGAAGCCGGCCCCGGTGCGCCGCGAGCTCGAACGCCTGGTCCGCAAACACAAGGCCACCGGCGACGTGCAACGAGTCCGTTGGCACATCAGACATCTGGAGAACGCCGCCGACGTGCTTGCCAGAGACGCGAGCCGCGGCCGCTGGAGCTGGCTGACCGCGGACCAGACGGTGGAACTGCTGGTGTGCGCGGTCTGGGCGTCGGCGGCGGTGGGGTTGATGACCTCGGCGGCGCTGCCGGCGATGCGGCTCTGGGTGCCCGCGATCGCGCTCGCCGTCATCGCCTTGATCATCTGGGCCACCGTCGAAGCCGCCTACCGGCGACAGCACTGGGTGCGGCACACCGTCGCCGATGAGGTGCATGCTCAGATTCAGCGCATCCAAGACGGGTCACCGTGATCTTCGGTTGAGCACGGCCACGGTCAGCGATGCCAGCATCCGCAAGATGCTGAGTCCGTAGCCGGCCCTACTCGGCGTCCTGTGCCTCGATCAGGTCGAGGTCGCGGACGCAGAAGCCGTGATGCTCGAAGGTCTCGTTGAGCACCGTGCGGAGGCACTGCCGCACCGAGCGGCCCCTGGCGTACGGCGGCCAGACATCGTCGTCGGGCACCGGCGCTCGCGCTGCGAGCTGCACAGCGGTGACCTCGTCGAGCCAGGCCTCGAGCTCGGCGGCCTGTGCGTCACGCACGCTCACGATCTCGTCGAGGGACGGATCGAGCGAGAGGTCAAGCCCGTGCGCTCCACGGTAGGGCTCGACGGTCGGCCCGATGCCCATCGGCGTGAACAGCTCCGTCGAGCCCAGGCAGCAGCGGCGGAACCACGAGTCGTGGACGAAGACCAGGTGGCGCATCGTCTGCACCGCCGACCACTCGTCGTTCACGCTGCGGCGCTCGATGCCGGGCGTACGGCGGATTCGCTCGATCGTGGCGGCCCAGCCGGCATGGAGCTGACGCGATGCCCCGCGCAGATCGGCAGGGTCCTCGGAGCGGATCAGCACCCGCACCGGATGACGCCGGTCGAGCTCTGCCTCGACGTACTCGGTGACCTCGACACCGTTCACCACGAGGTTGGTGATGAGCCCGTCGATCACGGCATCCTGCATGACGACGCCGATCAGGCGTGCCCCGGTCAGATCGCACTCGCGGAACTCCGCACCGTGCAGATCCTCGTCGACGTACCGCGTCATGCTCCGCATACTAGGTCCGAGCACCGACAAGCTAGCCTCCCCGGCTTGATTTGGCCTCTTCCAGGTTTCGCAGCAATCAGATGCGGGGGCGCGGCTGGCAGCGCGGACAGGAGTACGAGGACCTGTTCATGAACGGCTCGCGGACGATCGCCGCACCGCACCGCTTGCAGGGCCGGTGCTCCTGGCCATAAGCACTGAGTGACCGGTCGAAGTAGCCGGACTGGCCGTTCACGTTGACGTACAGCGCGTCGAACGAGGTGCCGCCCTGCCCGAGCGCCTCACGCATCACATCCGTGGCGTGGTCGAGCACCTCGGCGGCCTTGGCCTTGGCCAGCTTGTCGGTCATGCGTGTGCCGTGCAGCTTCGCTCGCCAGAGGGCCTCATCGGCGTAGATGTTGCCGATGCCGGAGACCAACGTCTGGTCTAGAAGCGCACGCTTGATTTCCGTGTGACGCAGCCGCAACGCGCGCACGGCAGCATCACGAGAAAACAGAGGATCCAACGGATCGCGGGCGATGTGCGCGATCGAGTCGGGCACCAGCGTGCCGTCGACCTCGACGAGCTCAGCCAGAGCCAGCCCGCCGAAGGTTCGCTGGTCAACGAAACGGAGCTCCGGCCCGCCGTCTTCAAAGGAAAAGCGGACGCGCAGATGCTTCTCGTCGGGAGCCGACGAGGGTTGGACGAGCATTTGGCCGCTCATGCCCAGGTGAGCGAGCATGGCGGCTTTGTCGGCCAGTTCGACCCAGAGGTACTTGCCGCGGCGCTTGGCTGCAACCATCGGTTGCGAGACCAAGCGCGCGCAGAAGTCCAAAGAACCCAGGTCGTGCCGGCGGATGGCTCGTGGGTGCAGCACCTCTACCGAGGCGATGACCCTGTCGGCGACGTGGGCTTCAAGGCCGAGGCGTACTACCTCGACCTCTGGGAGTTCGGGCACGTCAGGCTTCGGACTTGCCCTCGTCGACGGGCTGTGCCTCGATCACGGCGGCCTGCGGCTTGGTGGGCTTGAGCACCCATACACCGGCGCGGCTCGTGTCCCTGACCAGCACAAGTCCCTGGATACCTCCGTTGCGGGAGGCGTTCACCGGGCCGCGAGCGGAGCGGCTACGGCGGTTGGTGCGGTACCTGGTCGCATACATTGCGTGTCTCAGTCTTCCTCGGATGGGAGGGTCCCTGGCGTCACCGAGGCGCCGTTCTGTCCGTTTGCGGATCGAGCCGACTCCTGCTCGGCCTTGACCCGCTCCGACAGAACATGATAAGCCGCTTCGGCGGCTTTCTGCTCGGCTTCCTTCTTGGTGCGCCCATCACCCTTGCCGTAAGGCTGGCCACCGACGAGCACCGTGGCGGTGAACTCCTTGCGGTGGTCCGGCCCCTGGTCGTCCACGCGGTACTCCGGGACGCCGAGACTGGCTTGAGCGGTGAGCTCCTGCAGGCTTGTCTTCCAGTCCAGTCCAGCACCCAGAAGCGGAGCTTTGGCCAAGAGTGGATCGAACAGCCGGTGAACGAACGTTCGTGCGGTATCGATACCGAACTGCAGGTACACCGCACCGATGACGGCCTCAAGGCCGTCGGCGAGGATGCTCGCCTTGTCCCTGCCGCCGGTCAGCTCTTCGCCGCGCCCGAGCAGCAGGTGTGCACCCAGCCCACCTTCGCCCAGGTCACGCGCTACGCCCGCGAGTGCGTGCATGTTCACCACGCTGGCGCGGAGCTTCGCGAGCTGACCCTCGGGAAGATCGGGATGTGTGCGGTAGAGGTGGTCGGTGACGACCAACCCCAGCACAGCGTCTCCCAGGAACTCGAGACGCTCGTTCGGCGGCAGGCCGCCGTTCTCGTACGCGTACGACCGGTGGGTGAGCGAAAGCCCGAGCAGCTCGGCGTCCAGTTGGACGCCGAGCGCTTCGGACAAAGACGCGCGGTCAGCTTGCGGAGCGCGCGGCGGCTTTCCCCCCACTACGTAACCGAGGAGATCAGGCCGGCTGAGCGACCTGGCGGCCAGCGTACTGACCACAGGCCGGGCAGGCGACGTGCTGCGGCTTCGGCTGGCGGCAAGCCTTGTTGGAGCACGCCACCAGGTGCACGGCAGACGTCTTCCACTGGGAACGGCGCGCACGGGTGTTCGAGCGCGACATCTTCCGCTTCGGGACGGCCACGACTACTTCTCCTCCGAGTTGTCATCGCTGAACCGCTCTTGCAACGCGGCCCAACGAGGGTCAATCGTCTCATGCCCGTGGTCGGGCCCGAGCTCCGCCCACCTACCGCCGCACTCGGAGCAAAGCCCCTTGCAGTCCGGCTCGCAGAGCGGTGCCTGCGGCAGCGCGAGGACGATGGCGTCCCGCACCACAGGCTCGAGGTCGATCAGATCGTTGACGATCCGGCTGACCTCGTCTTCATCAGTGGTCTCGTCCGTGGTGCTGTCCGGCCACGCGTACAGCTCCGTGATCCGGACCTCGACCTCGTCGGAGATCGGCTCGAGACACCTCGAGCACTCCCCTTCGACCTTGGCGAACGCGGTCCCCGATACCAGCACGCCCTCCACGACCGACTCGATCAGAAGATCGAGCTCAACGTCTCCGCCTTCCGGCACCGCGATCACCCCGAGCAGCCCTACGCCTGCGGCGGGAACCGACCGGACGAAGGGTCGGCTCGACCCGGCGCGACGCCGATGTCCCTGGTGTCGATGACCCAGGGACCGGATGCTGTGGGACGCGTGGACGCGTGACGATGCTCAGTCATGATCAGATTGGTTGCCGACGGGGACCTACCACGTCCAGCCGGTCCAGGGTACGGGACGACGGGCTCACGCGTGAAATCCGCAGGTGATCGCACCTGCAAGACGTAGCGCGAATCACACGTTCAGGCGCTTCGGTCCCCAGCTGGTTCGTTAAGCACCGTAGTCGAACGGCGCCGCGGCCCCCGCGACGGCAGGACCGCGCAGGTGCGAACGGCCCTTGCCGACCGACCTGAGCGTGTGCGCGAGGAGGTCCTCGAAGTCCGCGAGCTGCTGTTCGACGTCGCGTCGCACTCCGAACGCAGCCGGATGGCCTCGCTCTGGGCGGAGTCGAGCACGCGGGCCGCCTCGGCGTGCGCCGCACGGACGACCTCCTGCTCGTTGACGAGCCTGGCCTGCTCGGCGCGGCCGTCCTCGGTGGCGCGCTCGTAGTTGGCGCGGCCGGCCTGGATCATCCGCTCGGCCTCGGCGTGCGAACGGCCCACCAGGTCGTCGTACTCCTGCCGGCCGGCGGCCACGGTCCGTTCGGCCTGATCCTCCGCCTCGGTGATCATCCGCTCGGCGCGGGCGCGCGCGTCGGACAGCATCGCCTCGGCCTCGGCCTGCG
This sequence comes from Lentzea indica, assembly GCF_012184385.1. Classification (GTDB taxonomy): domain Bacteria; phylum Actinomycetota; class Actinomycetes; order Mycobacteriales; family Pseudonocardiaceae; genus Lentzea; species Lentzea indica. Next base: position 2,093 of record NZ_VSRL01000315.1, on the reverse strand, counting down.
CTTCGGCGAGCATGCGCTCGGCGTCGGAGCGCGCCTTCGACACACTCGTCTCGGCCTCGTGCTTGGCCTTGCCGACGACCTCGTCGCGGTGGTCCAGCACGTCCTGCGCGTCGTCGAGCTCGGCGGGAATCGCGTCGCGCACGTCGTCGAGCAGTTCGAGCACATCACCGCGCGGCACCACGCAGCCCGAGGTCATCGGAACTCCGCGCGCTTCCTCGACGATCGTGACGAGCTCGTCGAGTGCCTCGAACACCCGGTACACGTCTCACTCCCTAACCCCTGTGGTTCCCTCCACAAGTGTGCCCTGCCGATCTCCCCCAAAGAGGGAGATCGGCAGGGCGTGTCAGGATTTGCCGTGACCATCACGATCAAGCGCGCGACCGCCGCCGATGTCGACCCGATCGTGGCGATGCTCGCCGACGATCCACTGGGCGCCACACGGGAACGCCCAGGCGACCCGGCCTACCTCAAGGCGTTCGAGGTGATCGACGCCGATCCACACCAGTACCTGGCCGTCGCGGTCGACGACTCCGGCGAGGTCGTGGGCACCTTGCAGCTCACGTTCACGTCCGGCCTGTCCCGCCTGGGCATGACCCGCGCGACCATCGAGGCCGTGCGCGTGCGTGCCGACCAACGCGGCAGCGGCCTCGGCGAGCACCTGATGAGGTGGGCGATCGACGAGGCGCGCGCACGCGGTTGCGGTCTGATGCAGCTGACGACGGACGCGTCACGCACGGACGCGCACCGCTTCTACGAGCGGCTCGGGTTCACCGCTTCGCACGTGGGGATGAAACTGTCGCTCTAGCGCGTCTCCGCGAGGCGCTGCTGCAGCCGCTGCTCGATGGACGCAGGCAGCAACGTGGTCACGTCGCCGCCGTACGTGGCGACCTCCTTGACCAGCGAGGACGCCAGGAACGAGTACGCGGGCGTAGCAGGCATGAACAGCGTGTCGACCCCGGTGAGCTGGTGGTTCATCTGGGCCATCTGCAGCTCGTAGTCGTAGTCCGTGACCGCACGCAGGCCCTTCACGATGGCCTTGATGTCGTTCTCACGGCAGTAGTCGACAAGCAGCCCGTGCCACGAGTCCACGCGCACGTTCGGCCACGGCTGCGTGACCTCCCGCAGCATCTCCATCCGCTCTTCGACGGAGAACAGCGTGCGCTTGGTCTTGTTGATCAGCACGGCGACGACGACCTCATCGAAGAGATGCGCAGCTCTCCCGATGATGTCCAGGTGACCGTTGGTTACCGGGTCGTAGGAGCCGGGCGTCACGGCACGCGTCATGAGGCGGACGGTAGCACCCGATCGGACGCCTCCAGGCGTGTCCGTGGTTCTCGTCACCCATCAGAACGCACCTGACCCCAGTACACCGCCGTATCCCCATATCGCTTGGCACGCAAGGGTTCCACTCCGTCCGGCCATGCTGGTTCGCCACTTCGCGAAGCTCGTTCGACGATCAGGATCGCATCCTCAGCGAGCCGATCGACAAGCCCGTGCAGCACCTTGGCGAGCTCGTCATCGCCCACCGAATACGGCGGATCAGCGAACACAACGTCGAACTTGTCGCCCTCAGTCGTGACGTACGCCTCAGCAGTGCGGTTCGCAATCGTCGTGTTGGCGAACCCGAGCTCCTTGGCGTTGCTCTTGAGCACCTCGGCGGCCCGCTTGTCCGACTCGACGAACGTCGCGTGCTCCGCCCCCCTGCTCAACGCCTCAAACCCGAGCGCACCAGACCCCGCGTACAGATCCAGCACTTTCGCGCCGTCGAGGTCCATCAGCGACTCAAGGGAGCTGAAGAGAGCCTCCCGCACACGGTCGGACGTGGGCCGAGTGCCCTTGGGCGGCACCTTGAGCCTGCGCCCTCCCGCAGTCCCGGCAACGATTCGTGTCACCAACACATCGTCCCAGGCGAACTCAGCCATTCGCCCAGGACCTGCCCGATGCCATGGCGAAGGCGCAGCCGAGCCGACCGCGAAGGCGAAGCCGAGCAGTCCTTCACACACAACGCGGGTGGGGTGGTCCCGTCACGAGTCGTGCCGATGCTGTTGCCGCGCCCGAGGGGTCAGGTCAAGTCGACACGCTTTTCGTCGACT
>NZ_VSRL01000314.1 GCF_012184385.1 Lentzea indica | reverse complement strand
GCCGCGCTGACCGGGGTGCCGGCGAACGCCGCCCAGGTGGCGCCACCGTCGGTGGAGTAGGCGCCGCGCGCCTCGCCGCCGTTGCCGACGCGGACGACGACGTTCGGCTTGGTCTGTGCGAAGTCGATGCCGGTGGTGGTGGTGAAACGTGGTCCGGAGGAGGCGGCGGCAGGCACCTCGTTCACGTTGTCGTGACGGAATCCGCCGATGTCACCGAGAGCGCTGACCAGCTTGCCGCTGGGTGGCACGACCAGGCCGAGAACCGCGGTCTCCTCCAGTCCCTTGACGGGGATCGTCCAGTGGGTGGAGCCGCCCTTGTCCGCCGCGGTCACGTCCTTGCTCGCCCACAGACCCGCTCCGGTGCCGTAGATGACGTGGCCGGAGTCGAAGGGGTCGATCGCCAGCGCGCCCATCCAGTGGCCGATGTGGTCGCCGACGTACGGCGCTCCGGACGCGTCACGGACGGAGGTGGCCCCTAGCGCCTTCCAGGAGGCGCCGCCGTCGGTGGAGCGGAACAGCTCGTCCGACGGCCACCAGCGGTCGAGGGTCGTGACCATCACCGTGGCAGGGCGCTGCGGGTCCACCGCGAGACCGGCGTAGCCGAAACCGTTGCCGGGCATCGGCGAGACGTCCTTCCAGTCGCCGCTGGACGGCGTGTGCTTCCACACCGAACCGGCCTTCACGCCGTTCGGGCCGGGGGCGTCGGTGTACGTCACGTACAGCGAGCCGTCACCGGACAGGACGCCGTGGTGCGGCAGGTGGCCGGTGGGCTGACCGGGCACGGCCTGCCAGGTGGCGCCGCCGTCGGTCGAGCGGTACAGCGACGTGGTCTTGTCGGCGACACCTACGTAGATCGTCTTGCTGCCGGCGGGGCCGAAGGTGACGAAGGACAGGCCGACTCCGCTGCTGGCACCGTCCTTGACGGGGAAGCTGGAGACCTGGCTCCACGTGACGCCGTAGTCTGTGCTGCGCCACAGCCCGTTCTTGCGGGTGCCCAGGTACAACGTGTCGTGGTCGGCTGGGTCGATCGCGAGCCGCTCGCCCATGGACCGGCCGTCCTCGTTGCTGCCGAGCTTGAACGGCAGGCTGGTGCGCTGGAACGTCCTGCCCTGGTCGGCCGAGCGCAGGATCGAGGCGTTGCCCGCCCACTCGTTGGTGTAGGTGCCGGCCGCGAGGTACACGCGTTCGGGGTCGACCGGGTCGGTCGCCACGCTCTCGATGCCCAGGAGGTTCCAGTCCCCCGCCCAGTCGGTCAGCGGGATCCACTGGCCCGCCTTGGCGTCCCAGCGGTACGCGCCACCCATGTCGGTGCGCGAGTACAGCAGGTCCTTGCGGCTGGGGTTGAAGACGAACCCGGTCACGAAGCCGCCGCCCGCGATGGGCACGTTGCGCCAGGAGTACCGGCCGGACGCCGAGGGTGCCGGTGTGGACGGTGCGGCGGACGTGGTCGGGGAAGGCTTCGGCTGCGCGACCAACGCGGGAGGCTTGGGCGTGGCGGCGGTGGCGGCTTTCGCCAGCTTCCACCGCTGTTCGGCACCGCCGCGGTCGGCGGCCTGCACGACCGCCTGGCTGTCAGCGCCCTCGTTCACGCAGAGCACCATCCCGCTGCTGCGCGAGACGATCTTCACCTCCCCGTCGCCGACCTTGCTGATCTTCCACTGCTGGGAGGGCGCGCCGGTGTCCGACTGCTGTTCGACGTTGGAGGGGGAGGTGTCGCGTACTCCCAGCACCTTCGAGCTGTTGTGGTTGACCAGCTGGTAGAAGCCGTCCTCCACCGGCTTGACCCGCCATTGCTGGCTGGCGGAACCGGCGGTGGGCTGCTCCTGCTGGATCCGGACGCCGTCCGCGTTGTCCGATCCGGCCACGTCCAGCGCGTTGCCGCTGCGTGCGGAGACGAACTGGTAGTAGGCGGCGGCGTCCACGGACACCGCGTCGGAGTCGTGCCGCACGAACAACAGGTAGGACAGGCAGGAACCGGCGACCGCCGATGCGGTCAGCGCAGCGGCGATCACCTTCCTGTGACGGGTGCGTGTCCTTCTCCGGTTCGGTGTGGACACGGGCTTCTTCATCGCGGCAACTCCCAGCGCTCGATCGTCTTCAGCACCTGGTTGCCGCGGCGGGCGGAAAGGTTTCCGTCCGGGCGAGAATTTCTGCGTCGGGTTATCTGGACGGCTTGTGGTGGTCCAGGATCGCCGTCACCAGGGCACGTGCACTGGCCGGCGGTCCGTCCGCGCCCATCGCCTGCGCGGTGCTGTTCGTGCCCTCCCAGATGATCGACAACTGGTCGGCGAGCACCTCGGGCTCCGCGACCCCCAGCTGTCCCGCCAGTTCGCCGAACCGCTCGCGCACCCACGTCTTCGCGCCGACCGCACCCTGGTGGGCGGGCAGCGCCTCGTCGGGGAACTCCGCGAGCGTCATCATGCAGGCGCATCCACGGAACACCTCGGGACGGATGTCCTCGGCGAGCGCGTCGAACATGGCGAGGATGCCCGCACGCGGGTCGGGACCCGCCGCGGCGATGGCGGTGTCGAAGCGGGCCTGCGACTGTTCCCTCGACCGGGCAACGTATGCGGCGACCAGGTCGTCCTTCGTCGCGAACGCGCGGTAGAGCACGTTGGGGGACACCCCGGCTTCCGCCGCGATCTTGTCCACGCCCGTCGCGCGGATGCCCTGCCAGTAGAACAGGCGGCTCGCGACGTCCAGGACGAGCTCCCTGGTCTCGGCCGCCGTCCGGCGCATCGCGGTTCTCCCTCTTGCTCGGTGCTGGTGCCGCACGCTAGCTTACAGGTGTTGTAAGGGAACGTTCCCTTACAACACGACTGAGGGGATGAGATGACGAACAGGACAGCACTTGTGACCGGCGCCTCCCGCGGCATCGGCCGAGCCATCGCCGAGCGACTCGCCGCCGATGGCGCGCTGGTGGCCGTGCACTACGGCTCCAACAAGGCAGCCGCGCTGGAGACCGTCGCCGCCATCGAGGCGGCCGGCGGGCATGCGTTCCCGGTCGAGGCCGACCTGGCACAGCAGGACGGCGTCGACGTGCTGATCGACGGACTCAAAGAAGGCCTCGCCGGCAAGCCGTTGGACGTGCTCGTGAACAACGCCGCGGTGTTCGGTCCCGGCATCGACGCGACGGAGGACGAGTTCGACCGCGTGTTCCGGGTGAACGTGCGCGCGCCGTTCTTCATCATCCAGAAGGCGTTGCCGTTGCTGCGCGACGGTGGCCGGATCATCAACATCTCGTCGGGGGTCACCTGGTTCGCGGTCCCCGAGGCGGTCTACGCCATGACGAAGGGCGCACTGAACACGCTCGGCCGGTCGCTGGCGAACACGTTGGGGGACAGGGGGATCACCGTGAACACGATCGCACCCGGCATCACCCGCAGCGACATGAACACCTGGCTCGACGACGTGCCCGGCGCCGCGGACGGGGTCGCGAAGATCGTCGCGCTCGGCAGGGTCGGCGAGGCGGCCGACATCGCCGACGCGGTCGCGTTCTTCACGACGCCGGACAGCAGGTGGGTCACCGGCCAGGTCCTGGACGTCAACGGCGGGCTCTACCTGGGGCCGCGAGCCCCGCTGCACCACTGACGCACGCCCAGGTCATCAGGGGTTGCCGAGCGGCTCCGTGCTGGGCCGGTCCGGAACCGCCGGGCCGGCCCAGGCCGGAGCCGCGTCAGCTCAACGGGCACGTTCCGCGCCGCACGGAGCTGTACGCGTCGTTGTGCGGGAAGAACCCCCGCGTTCCGGTGTCGGACTGGTAGTACGCGCCCTGGTAGTTGGGCTCGGTGTACCAGCAGAACGAGGCGCCGCTCCTGTTCCAGCCGGACGTGATCCGGTTGTTCAGGTAGCCGCCGTTGAACTGCGCCAGGTCGGGAATCCGCTGCTGGATGGCCACGTACCGGCCCCCGCCCTTTTCGTGCTCGAAGCCGCACATGTGCGACGGCGGGCAGTCCGCGTACGCGGTGACGCCGATCTCACCCGCCTGCGCGGTTCCCCCGGTGAGCGCCGACGCGGCGGCCAAGGCCACCGCGACCCCCGCGATCGTCTTCTTGATGCCGAACACCATCCCTGAATCCCCCTCAACGGTTGTTCGCTTGCGAGAACGATGTTGCTGGGGATCGATCACGGGGAACAGGTCACCAACCGGCCATCTGTGACCTGCCTGTCAGGCGTGCAGGGGCAAGACAAAGCCCGGCCGGTCGAACTGCACCCGGCCGGGCTCTGGCGTAAGTCCGCGCATGCCACTCGGTTGGTACCGGCGGCTGCAGGGCTGACTAGGCGGGGACGACGTTCTCCGCCTGCGGGCCCTTCTGGCCCTGCGTGATCTCGAAGGAGACCTTCTGGCCTTCCTGGAGCTCGCGGTAGCCCTGAGCGGCGATGTTCGAGTAGTGAACGAAGACGTCGGCGCCGCCACCGTCCTGCTCGATGAAGCCGAAGCCCTTTTCAGCGTTGAACCACTTGACGGTTCCGGTGGCCATGTGCACTCCAAAGCATGAGATCGGCCCTCGCACGATGCAAGGACCGGGGTTGATCCGCCATGGCCGGAGACGCTGAACAGCAAAACGCCCGTGACACGTGATCACGGGCGACCGGTACTTCGGAACCATGACTGATGGGCACCACGCTACACCCACGGACATTCGGGCGGCACCCTGATCCCTCTGTCGTCGCTCACTCTTGGTGTGAGCAGCGCCACTCCGGTTGCTCTGCGTTACGCGACGGCGGTTCCCTCGAGCTCCACCATCAGGTCGGGAATCGCCAGCCGGGTCACGCCGAGCATCGTGGTGGACGGTGCCACCCCGGCGGCGCCCAGCCGCGACGCCAGCACGCCGTAGTGCTGGAACAGCAGGTCGACGTCGGTGGTGTAGACGGTGAGCCGGACGAGATTCGCCAGGGACATGCCGGCCTCGGCGAGAACCGCCTCCAGGTTGTCGAGGCTCAACGCCACCTGCGCGGCCATGTCGCCGGCGTGCTGGGGCTTGCCGTCGCCGTCCACGGCGGTCTGTCCTGAGCAGTACAGGGTCCTGGTCTGCCCGGAGACGACCTCACCTTGGTTGAACCCCATGTCCACCGACCACGACCACGGGTTGATCGCCGTTCGTTCCGCTGCCACAACAGCTCCATTCGAAATCGTCGAGAAGTTGTTGATCAGCCTTCCGGCAAAACACGACATCCTCTGTCGTGTTTTCTGGCACGATTTTCGGCATGCGCGCCGACAGGTTGGTCTCGCTGGTGCTGCTGCTGCGCCAGCGCGGTCAGCTCACCGCGGACGCGCTGGCCCGCGAGCTGGAGGTGTCCACTCGCACCGTGTTGCGCGACATCGAGGCTCTGTCCGCAGCCGGCGTTCCGGTCTACGCCGAACGTGGCCGGCACGGCGGGTTCGCGTTGCTGCCCGGTTTCCGGACCGAGCTCACCGGACTCAACCACGACGAGGCCCTTGCCCTGCTGACCGCCGGATCGGGCCGTGGCGAGCAGGTGCTCGGCCTCGGTTCGGCTCTTGCTTCGGCCATGCGCAAGGTGGTCGACGCACTGCCTGAAGGTCATCGGGCCACGGCGAGTGACGCGGCCCAGCGATTCCTCGTCGAGCCGGAGACCGATCTGCTCTCACGCCGGCTGGTCACCGAGGAGGTGTCACGCTCCACGATGATCGAGGTCCGGCGCGCGGTGCTCGCGGGGCACAAGCTGCGCATCCACTACGCGGCCACGGGGCAGAAACCGCAGTGGCGCACGGTGGACCCGATCGGCCTGGTCACCGTGCGCGACCGGGCCTACCTGCTGGCCACCAGATCCGGCGCGGACCGCACCTACCGGCTCTCTCGGGTGCTGGCCGCCGAGGAACTCCCCGAACCGGCGCAGCGCCCTGACCGGGTCGATCTGGACCGGATCTGGCGGCAACGCTGCGCGCGGTTTCTGTCCGACGGCCACATCACCGTGCTGGTGCGGGTGAACCCGGCACGGCGGGAAGACCTGCTCAACACCGCGCTGGCCGTCCGCGCAGAGGAACCCGACGCGGACGGCTGGCTGCGGCTGGAGGTGACCTTCCAGGACTCGTGGCACGCCGAATGGGCGCTGTGGCAGCTCGGCCTGAACGCGGAAGCCCTGGCCCCGCAGTCGCTGCGCACCTCACTGCGCAACCGCGCCGCCGCGATCGCCACCAGGTACGACGACTAGAAGCCGATGTATCGCGGGCGTATCGAAAAACGCATACGCCACCGCAACCGTCTTCCGTCTTCAGTGGAGGCACGAGCCATGGAAGCGGGGGAGAGAGTGCTCAACAGGTGGCAGGACTGGGTCGGCACGTTCACCGGCGTCGTAGCCCTCACGGTGGTCGCGCTGCCGGTGGCCGCGGTGGTGATGTGGGTGCTGGCGCACCGCCGGAGTGCCAACGGGGCCGAGCAGGCGTGGCGGAGGTCGGTGGCGGAGGTCGGCATGGTCCACGGGACGGTGCCGGGGGTGTGGATGATCCTGTTGCCGGGCGAAGAGCCCGGCGTCGTCCGCGGCGCGCTGACCCTGGTACCGCTGAGGGACCTGCTCGAGATGAACACGGGCCAGATCGTCGGCAACCTGCTGGTGTTCGCGGCGCTGGGATTCTTCGTGCCGCTGCGGTTCGCGGCGCTGGCATCGATATCGCGGATCCTGGCGCTCGCGGCCGGCTTCTCGGCCCTGCTGGAGATCGCGCAGTACCTGTGGCTGGATCGAGTGTCCTCTGTGGACGACGTATTGCTCAACGCCGCGGGCGCAGGGCTGGCGGCCATGGCGTCCCGCCACTGGTGGCGTGCCCGGTCGGGCACGCCGGTGCTGTCCCCAGCTGCCTAGGCTGCGGGTATGCGCGTGCTGATCGTGGAGGACGAGCCCTACCTGGCGGAAGCCGTCCGTGACGGTCTCCGGCTGGAAGCGATCGCCGCCGACATCGCGGGCGACGGCGACACGGCCCTGGAACTGCTCGCCGTCAACACCTACGACCTCGCGGTCCTCGATCGCGACATCCCCGGTCCCTCCGGCGACGAGATCGCGCGGCGCATCGTCGCGTCCGGCAGCGGCATCCCGATCCTCATGCTCACCGCCGCCGACCGGATCGACGACAAGGCTTCCGGGTTCGAGCTCGGCGCCGACGACTACCTCACCAAGCCGTTCGAGCTCCGTGAGCTCGTCCTGCGGCTGCGGGCGCTCGACCGCAGGCGCGCGTACGTCCGGCCGCCGGTCAGGGAGATCGCGGGCCTGCGGCTGGATCCCTTCCGCCGGGAGGTTTTCCGCGACGGACGCTACGTCGCCCTCACCCGCAAGCAGTTCGCCGTGCTCGAAGTCCTCGTCGCGGCCGAAGGCGGAGTCGTCAGTGCGGAGGAGCTGCTGGAGCGGGCCTGGGACGAGAACGCCGACCCGTTCACCAACGCCGTCCGCATCACGGTCTCCGCCCTGCGCAAGCGACTCGGCGAACCCTGGCTCATCGCCACGGTGCCGGGCGTCGGCTACCGCATCGACACCGGGCACCACTCGTGACTAGGCCTCCTGGGCTCAGCGCCCGGCTGAAACTCACCCTCAGCTACGCCGGACTCGTCCTCGTCACGGGCGCTGTCCTGCTGGCCGTCGTGTGGATGTACCTGCTGCGTTACGTACCCGACAAACCCCAGGGCCTCATCGGGATCTCACCCAGCCGATACCTGCTCACGCGCATTTTCGGCCCTGCCGCGGCCGTCGCGCTGGTCATCCTGCTCGTGTTCGGCCTCGTGGGAGGGTGGATCCTCGCCGGCCGGATGCTCGCACCGCTGACGCGGATCGCAGACGCGGCACGGACGGCCGCGAACGGCTCGCTTTCCCACCGGATCCGTCTCGAAGGCCGTGAAGACGAGTTTCGCGAACTCGCCGACGTGTTCGACACCATGCTCGAACAGCTCGAGTCCCACGTCGCCGAACAGCGGAGGTTCGCGGCGAACGCCTCGCACGAGCTGCGCACGCCGCTGGCGATCTCGCAGGCGCTCCTCGACGTCGCCCGCAAGGACCCCTCGCGAGACCAGAGCGAACTCGTCGAACGCCTGCACACCGTCAACACGCGGGCGATCGACCTCACCGAGGCTCTTCTGGTGCTCAGCCGTGGCGACCGCGGAAGTTTCACCCGCGAGCCCGTGGATCTCTCGCTGGTCGCGGAAGAAGCCGCGGAAACGCTGCTTCCTCTCGCCGAACAGCGCGGGATCGCTCTCGACGTCACCGGAGAGGCAGCCAGGACAGTCGGCTCCGCGGAACTCCTGCTGCGGATGGTGATGAACCTCGTTCAGAACGCCATCGTCCACAACGTTCCCGAGGGCGGAGGCACCGTGACGGTGCACACCGAGTCGCAGCACCAGGCGAGCGTGCTGCGGGTTGAGAACACGGGCCATCCGGTACCAGCGGAGCTGGTACCGACCCTCACCGAGCCCTTCCACCGCGGAACGGGACGGGTGCGCACCGATGAACACGCCGGTGCCGGACTCGGGCTGGCCATCGTCGCCAGCATCGTCCGGGCACACGAAGGGGCCCTCGACCTCGCACCCCGCCCCACCGGCGGTCTTCGTGTCACGGTCCGGCTTCCCGGTACGCCGTGACAGGCGTGGAGATCGCTAGCGCTTCCTGCGTCGACCCGCCAGGCTCGTGACGGCGGAGATCGCGCTCCACACGACAACCCAGACCCGCCACGGAACGTGCGACACGTCCCTGCGCGGCTTGGGCCGAGGCTCGCGGACCTCGACTTCGTTCTTCTTCTTGGCGGTCTTCGTCATGCGGTTATGCCTCCATGCGGGGGCTCGTGGGCCTGAGCAGCGAGCTCACGGCAGGTCCGTCCACTGGCCAAGGGCTACACGGGGTGACGCGGGTTTGAAACCTTGTCCTCGAAGAGCGTGCAGCAGAGCGTCGAGTTCGCCAAGCCTCCTGGGCGCGGATGCCGCTTCTAGGGCGGCCATTTTCCCACGCGGCGGACTTATGCGCGAGCATCGCAGGTCAGATGCGATGAGGTCGCCCGTTCAGCGGTGTGCGCGGCTCCAGAGGGCCGGCCAGCCGTCCTTGCCCAGCAACGCTGCCGGGACGAGCAGCCCGTGCTCGGCGACGCGGTCCCCGAACAGGTCCACCTCCGCACCGAGGTCCGCCGCCGCGGCCAGCGCGTTCTGCCACGGCCCGTTCTCGTCGGACAGATCGCTGGCGGGAAAGCCTGGAACCACGGTCTTTCTCGCGGCGAGCACCTGAACCGTTTTGTCCTTTGTGGACGGATCTGCGCAAGTGGTCGCGATGGCCAGTGCGCACACCAGCTCGGTCGAGGGCCGGCGTGCCACGGACCGGGCCAGCGCGTCGTCACCGACCAGCTCACCCATGGCCGCGCGGACCGCCCGTGCCACCACGTCCATCGCGTAGGCCGGTGCGATCTCCGGGCGGCGCGTGAGAGCGCGCAGCGTTCGCGGCAGCGGTGAGCCGTCGGTGAGTGTCGCGAGACGGTCGTACTCGCGCAGTCCCCGGATCGAGCCTGCCCACCGCGGCG
>NZ_VSRL01000313.1 GCF_012184385.1 Lentzea indica | reverse complement strand
CAGAAGACCATGTGACTTAGACACTCTCATGATCAACTAGGACGCCGTGCCCGTCCTACGTCCAAACGGCGGACACGACTTTGCCGGAACCCTGGGGCGTGGTGCTGGACTCGACCATTGCTGGACTCCGTTGTCTTCAGAGCGGATTTGTCGGATCGGCAAGCGGCGAGCTGTGTCGAGCCGCAGTCGGTGAAGCGGATTCCCTTCAGGTCAACTGCGTCGGTTTCAGATATTGACGTGGTCGTGGATTCCCAACGGCAAACAATTGAGCGTCGGGCGACATGTTCGACGACGCGCTGCCGACGCCTGCCCCTCGCAACCATCACCCAGGCAGCCCCTGAACGCCGAGACCGCAGACCGGCAACCGCACCATCGGATGGACTACCTGGACACTTGATGGTGTGGAGACAAACTCGAACGATGTAATGACGAACCAAAAATCGGCTGTCCGCGCGACTTCATTCGAAAACAAAGCGCGCTCATGAATGCCTTCGCAGTCCGTTGAGTGGCTTGACGTTGCGTGCAGTAGTGGCGCGCTCACTCGCAGTCAAATCCTCGCCGGATCCGGTATCACTGAGTATTCGGTCGAGCACGGAGTGAAAAGTATTTCATATTTTGGTCAGATTCGTGTCCGTGCGTCCGCTGTGGAAGGTGACGGCAATGCCGGCCGCAGAGACCACGTAGGAGCATCGCCAATGACCACCGACGGGGAAGACGCGCCCACCACCCAGGTCGATCGCCAAGCCTCCGACACGGCGACGCGAGTCGTCCTGGATCCCTCGGACCGGCACGCACCGATCAAGAGCCGGTCTCAGGACGACGTGAATGCCGAAGTGGCCGCGGCCGCCGACGGAGACCGCCGGGCGATCGAGCGTCTGCTGGCGAGCATCCGGCCACTGGTGGTGCGGTATTGCAGGGCCCGAGTGGGCAGGCAGGAGCGGTCCTTCGTGTCGGCGGACGACGTGGCTCAGGACGTGTGCATCGCAGTGCTCACGGCGTTGCCCAGGTACCGCCACGAGGGACGGCCGTTCCTGGCGTTCGTGTACGGCATCGCGGCGCACAAGGTTGCCGATGCGCATCGGGCCGTGGCCAGGAATCGCTGTTGCGAACTCGTCGCCGAGGTTCCTGAAGCCCCCGTGACCGAGGAGGGGCCGGAGCATCGGGCTTTGTACGGTGAGCTGTCCGAACGAATGGCTCGGCTGCTGCTGGTCCTCCCGGAGAGGCACCGGGAGATCGTCGTGTTGCGGGTGGTCGTGGGGCTGTCGGCGCAGGAGACCGCCGAGGCGGTCGCATCGACGCCGGGTGCGGTCCGGGTCATGCAACACCGCGCGTTGGCCCGGCTCCGGAGGACGTTGACCGGAGTGTGAACACGTGAGTTCCGGTCGCGGTCACGCGCCGCTGGGATGGGTGGCTCGGTGCACCGCGTCGAGGATTTCCGGTGCGACGTGCTCGCCCTGTGGCAGGTCGAAGTGGCCGGTGCACAGCATCGTGCGCCAGAGGTTGTGGTCGTGCTCGGCCGCCGCGGTGCCGGCGTGGAAGTCCGACAGCAGCGCGACGAATCGTTCTGGATCGGCCTGGTGGGGAAAGTGCCCCGCACCCGTGAAGATCTCCAGGCGGCTGTGGGGCATGGCCACGTGTGCCAGATCGGCGTGGTCGGTCGACACGACCCGGTCCCGATCACCCCACACCAGCAGGGTGGGAGTCCCGAGGAGCAGATAGCTCCGGTCGAGCATGGTGACTGTCTGCCCACGCCAGTCGACCGCGGATCGCAGGGTCCGCAGGAACGCCAGTCGGCTGGTGTTGTCGGCCAGCGAGCGGAACCGCTCCAGGACGTAGTGGAGATCGGAGCCGAGTCCGAGGCCGCCGATGCCGCGCATGAGCGGGGTGAGCAGCGAGGTGGCCATCAGGACCGGTGCAGCGGTGGCCAGTGAGATGACCAGGTCGGCGCCGGGAAGGCAGGCCAGCCGGAGCAGCGGGTGCACGTACTTGCCGATGCCGCCGCTGCCGACCAGGACGAGCCGTTCACATCGCTCCGGGAACTGGTAGGCGAACTGGATCGCCACGCCACCGCCGAGCGAGTGTCCGATCACGGTCGCGTGATCGACGTCCAGCACGGTCAGCAGGTCCCGCATTCCACACGCGTACCCGGCAACCGAGTAGTCGGCACTCGGCTTGTCGGAACCTCCGTGGCCGAGCAGGTCCGGTGCGATCACGGTGAAGTGCTCGGCCAGCCGCGGCAGGACGTGCAGCCAAGTAACCGAGCTGTCGCCGATCCCGTGTATGAACAGCAGGACCGGGCCGCTGCCGGCCATCCTGAACGCGCGGCGGTAGCCGTGCACGACGACATGCCGCAGGCCCACTTCGCCCTCGGGCGGGCTGGCTGCCACGTCGTTCATGCTCTCGTCGGCCTTCGTCAGGTTGTCACCGCGATGACCGGACGGCTGACCCGCCGTCCGCGTCCAGGCCATTCATTTTGCAGGCAGACGCGACAATCCGGTCTTGTGGTGTATCACCCGCTCGGCTGAACATCCTGCGTACAGCTCAGTGCCCCCTCGCTCACCGCGGCGGAACGTCGGCCGGCCGCCGCCGTGGCTCGGCGAGCACTGAGCCGTCCGCCTTGGCCAGTACCTCACGGATGCGGACAAGCATACGAATGCGCTGCTCGAGGCGGCCAAGATGTCCACCGGCGTACTGCTCGGCGGTGCCGGCATCTTCACGCTCTATGTGACCGCGCGGCGGCAACACACGCAGGAACTCGAACTGGCGCAACGCGAGGCGGCCCACAACCACACCGTGACGGCGTTCGAGCACACCGTCGCGGACACTGAGAAGAGCCGGAAGCTCGCGGAGCGGATCGCTGATTCGAACGAACGTGACGCGGCCGCTCGCCGCGTCACCGAGTTGTTCGCCAAGGCCGTCGAGCAGCTCGGCTCCACGGCGGCGGCAGTGCGGCTCGGCGGGCTGTACGCGTTGGATCGGCTTGCCCAGACCAACGAAGACCAGCGTCAGACCGTGATCAACGTGATCTGCGCCTACCTCAGGATGCCGTACGACGCCAGGACGCCATTGGATCTACGGCGCCAGCTTGAGACCGAGGGTGGCGTGAAGCAGCGGGGAGATGACCGCGTGCGCAGGGAGGAGAAGCAGGTCCGGCTCGCCGCGCAACGCATTCTGGTCGAGCACATGCCCACCCGCGGGGCCGCTGATCAACCGGCCTCGTGGGGGACCTTCACGCTGAACCTCACCGGTGCTGTGCTGTTCGAGCTCGACCCTGATGGCAGGGAAGTCGGACCGGCCCAATTCCGCGACGCGACCTTCCATGGATTCACCAGCTTCCGCTCCACCGTCTTTACCGGGCCGGCCGAGTTCAACGTCGCCACGTTCGCCAACCACGCAATGTTCCACGGTGCCGAGTTCCTCGACGCCGCGGACTTCTACCGCACACGGTTCGAGTCCGTACATCGCTTTCGCGACAGCACGTTCCGCTCCAAAGCCCGCTTCGATCACGCCATCTTCGAAGGTGATACCGACCTGCACACCGCACACGTCACCGATGATGCTCGACTCTCGCTGAAGGACACCACGCTGAGGTTCACCCCGGGCCCTGGAAGCGAGTGGAGGGTCGTCGACCCTCAATATCCGGCGGGCTGGGGCGTGAAGCTCACCGAGACCGACAGCGAGGGCACCCGCTTCGTGACTATCGGCAGAGTGCGGCCAGCTCGACCTGGACCTGAGGCCACGACCTAGGCACTGGTGGAGCCGGGGTAACTCGCGTACACGGTTTCGGAGAACTTCCACCACGCCGGCGTGGGCTGCCAGTCGGTGAACGGCTCCGGTTCGAGCAGCACGGTCTGCTGCTGGGCCGTGCCGGCGGCTACGCCGATGCCGTACGAGTCGGCCTTCATCAGCGCTTCCGCGTCGACCTCGCCGTGGACGAGCAGGATGCGCCAGCAGTACGCGCCGAACGTGTCCGAAGTGGACCGAAGCGCCGCCCCGGAACGGTTGCGCGACTACCACCGGCGTGCGGCGGCCACCGCTGTACGGCTGAAGTTCGGTGCTCCGTCGATCGAGCGGACCTGGCCTGCCGACACGGGATCGGCGGACCCTGCCTCGACGGCGATCTGGCTGGACGTCGAACACGCGAACCTGGTCGCGGTCGCGCTGGGATCGTCCAGCGAGGTCCCCGGCCACCTCGTCGCGATGTCCGGCATCCTCGCCCCGTACCTGGACGCCTGCGGCCACTACGTGGAAGCGACCGCGTTGCACACCGCCGCGGCATCGGTCGCATTGACGACCGGCGAGGCAGGCGCGGCACTGAACCGGCTCGGGGCCGTGCACGCCCGCAGCGGCGACCTGGCCGGCGCGATCGACCGCTACGGCGAGGCCTTCGAGACCTGCGAGCAAGCGGGGGACACGGCCGGTGCGGCAACCGCGCTGCACGGCATCGCCGTGGCCCGTTTTCGCACCGGCCGCTATCGAGAAGCCGTGGCCACGGCCACGGATGCGCTGGCGCGCTACCGAGAAGTGGGCAATCAGATCGGTGCCGGCGAGGCCCTCAAGAGCCTGGGGCTGTCCCACCTTCAGCTCGGCGACTATCCCAAAGCGATCGAACACCTCCAGCAGGCCCTGGTGCTGCACCGCGCGACCGGCGACCGGGCCAACGAGGGCCGTTCGCTGAACAACCTCGGCTTCCTGCACTACCGGCTCGGCCACGACGAGGAGGCGCTGCGGTACTTCGAGGACAGCCGAGCCATCGCCCACAAGCTCGGCAACCGGGCGGGCGAGGCAGTAGTGTTGATCAACATCGCCCATCTCGACACGCGACACGGGCGCGTCGAGGAGGCGCTCGCCGGATACGGCGAAGCCGTCGCGCTGTGCGCTGAAATCGGGTACCGGGTAGGCCAGGTCGAGGCGTTGCGCGGTCTGGGAGTGGCCTGCCGCCGCCTCGGCCGGCTCGCTGGTGCCTTCAAGCACCTGAATCAGGCCCTGGTGCTGAATCGCGCACTACGTGATCCGGACATGGAAGCCGGAGCCCTGAACGATCTCGGCGAGACGCTCCGTGCCGCCGACCGCCAGTCCGACGCCCTGCATCAGCACACCGCTGCGCATTCGATCGCGATCGCCTCCGGTGACCCGTACGCCCAGGCGCGGGCCACTTCCGGCCTGGCCGTGGTTCTCGATGCCGCGGGCCAGTCAGCCGCTGCCCGCGAACACCGCGAACGTGCGGACGCCCTCTACCACAAGATCGGCGTACCGCCGCGCGCACGCGACTGACCCACGAGGAGCGCTGCCCGGAGCGCCGGCTGTCGATCCTCGGGCTGCTTCTTGCGACACGCCAGTGCCCGCATGGCCTGCGACCGCGACGGCTGCGACACGATGCATTGAACCGCAATCGTCACCGATGCGAGGACGCAGAGCTGACCGAGGCGCCGGACGCCCCAGCTCACGGACATGCTCGGCATCGGGTGCCGGAGGTGCGTCCGGCCCTGGGCGACGCGCCTACTGCGGTGCGGGAACCGCGCCGCTGAACCGACCGGCTCGCCCAGGCGTATTCATCGGTGATGCTTTGCCGGTGACCACGCGGGCGGTCGCAGGTGCTGGGGCGGGGGAGGAGCTCACATGAACAGTCCCCATGCGCAGATCGCCTTCCGGGTCGCTCTCTCGCTGGCGGCTGCCGGACTGGGCGGAGCGTTCCTCGCGGCGCTCGTGGGTGTGGTGCTGTCCGTGGTCGGTCCCTCGGGAAGCGCTGTCACCAGGTTGTGCGGCAAGACCGACGTCGCGCCTGCCGGGGGGAGTGACTATCTCGGGCAGAACAACGTGTGGGGCGCGGACACCCCGCAGTGCGTGGCCGTCGGCGACCAGTCGCTGCGGGTGGAGAGCGCCGCGCACGACCGTCCGCCCGACGGCGCTCCGGCCGCCTCGCCCTCGTTGATCAGAGGGTGCCACTGGCAGGACTGCACGGACGTCGGAGACCTGCCGGTCCGCGTGTCGGAGATGCCGGACATCAGGAGTGACTGGGTCACCAGGCAAGTCGACACGGGGACCTTCAACGCGGTGTACGTGGTGTGGTTCCACAGTGGACCGGTCGCGAGCGGCACGCCCGACGGCGCCGAGATGGTGATCTGGATGCGCAGCCGGGGCGGCGTCAGGCCGGGCGGCTCGATCGTGGCCGAGAACGTGCTGATCTCCGGCGCTCGCTGGAACGTGTGGCTCGCCAGGGACGGCGGCCGCGTACGCATCACCTATGAACGCCTCGGCGAGGTCACCTCGGTGCGCGGACTGGACATCCGCGCGTTCACGATGGACTCGGTCGCGCGGGGCCACGTCCTCCGCGGCTGGTACCTGGTCGCGGTCGAGGCGGGGTTCAACCTGTGGCGTGGCGGCGCGGGCAACGCCATCGAGAGCTTCTCGGTGTCCATCGCCGACCGCGCGCGGTGACGCTCTCGTCCGCGCCGTTAGTCCGTTCGACAGCCTGGGTAGCCCGTGGCTTCACGTGTTGAACGGAGGAGATCGATGAGCGACACGACGACAGTCGAGCGGCTGCGCACGGTGCTGGCCGACGTGGCCTATCCCGCGGACAAGGCGCAGTTGGTGGACCACGCTTCGCGCAACAACGCTGATGAGGACACGGTGCACGCGCTGCACGCCGTTCCGGAGCAGCTGTACGAGTCGTTCGACGACGTGCTGAACGTGATCGCTGTCGACGAAAGCCGCGAGGCCTGACGCCGTGGATCCGTTCCACGTCGGGCCTGCTTTGTTGTCGCATGCCCGCGCAGCGAACGCCAACGCAGGTTCCGCCGCCCGGTCAGCAGTGTCGCTGACCGGGACTTCGCCGGAACGATCATTCACTGACCCGGGCCGGATCATCAAGTGAGTCCGGTGGCCCGGTGTTGTCTCAGGACTGGTTCAGCTCAAGCGATCCGATCGAAGCGGCCGATCGGATAAACCCAGCCGCGGGTGAACTGGAGCCCCAGCTGGTGGTGGTACTGCTGGCATGCGCTGGGCTGCGGCAGATCGGGGCAGAAGATCACATCGAGGGATGAGTAGGTGTACACGTTGTTCGGGGCGGCAGGGTTGTCGACCGGGACGATCGTGTCCTTGACGGAATATCTCACCGAGGCCAGTCGTGGATCCGGCGTGCCGTCCGGGTACAGCACCTGCGATTCGGGTTCGTACACGTGGATGCGGTCGCTGAAGATGCACACGTTCGCCCCGAAGAAGAATTCATACATCTTCTTCCCCTGGCCGGTTTCGTAGACAGGCTCCAAAACCTCCTCTCGGTAGCAGGGAGTGCCAGGGGGAAACGCGCGGGGTGGGCTGATCGGCCACGCATTGGTGCTGACATCCGTCGCGCTGTGCGGCGAAGCCGTGTTCAGGGCCGACTTGGAAGACGGCACTGATGCCGACACCACCGGAGCTGCGATCACGATCATGGCCATGAACGCCACGGCCGATGTGAACAGGTGTTTGAAGCGTACGGACACTGGAACACCCCTTCGGTTGTCGTAGCAGGTGCTTTCTCTCGAGGCGCCTTCGCGCCCGCGTCCTGCGGCTGTGCTCGGCCAGGGTGGCCGTAGCTCGGGTAACGGTTGAGCGGTGTGGCCGGATCCGATGACAGACCACCGGAATCCGCGTCGCTGGATGTGTCGGCTGGTGCTCCATCCGCAGGTCGTGATCTTCACCCGAGTCCGGCGAATGGTGCCGAACCAGGCTCGCTTGGCGGACTGGACTCAGGTTGAACGGAGACTGAACTTGGCGGCGTGTCAGCGGATCCGGCCGTTGCCGCGGTCGAACGGGCCGTGCCAGCATGGCCGTGACATGGAGGTGGCGGTTGCGCGTCCAGGTTCTCGGTCCGGTTCGGGCCTGGCATGACGGTCGGGAACTCGACCTCGGTCCGGCCGGCAGACGCGCGGTGCTCGGTCTGCTCGCTTTGTCCGCGGGCCGGGTGGTGCCCAGGGCGGACCTGGTCGACGCGTTGTGGGGCGAACGGCCGCCGCCCAGCGCCACCAACGTCATCCAGACCCACGTCAAGCACCTGCGGCGGTTGTTCGACCCGGAGCGGCACCGCTACGCACGCAGCACCAGCATCCCCATCGTCGGCGACGGCTACGCGTTGCGAATCCCGGCCGACGAGGTCGACGTGGACCGGTTCCGCGACCTGGTGTCCGCCGCGGGAAGGACGGCTGTCGCCGAGGAGGCCGCCGGGCTCTGGGGCGAGGCGCTCGGACTGTCGGCAGGGGCGGCCGTTCGCCGACCACCCCAAGCTCACCGGCCACGCCAAAGTCGTCGCACTGCTCGGCGAACGGCGCAACGCGCTGCTGGCCTACGCCGAGACCATGATCGGACTCGGCCGGGCGGTGGATCTGCTGCCGCTGCTCGTCGAGCATGCTGCCGACCACCCGTTGGACGAGGCGGTGCAGGCACTTCTCGTGCGCGCCTACGCGGCGGCCGGCCGACGGGCCGACGCGTTCGCCGTGTACGACAGCGCCCGGCGGGCGCTGCGGGAGGAACTGGCGATCGGGCCGGGAGCCGAACTGGTCGACGCGCACGCGGCGTTGCTCGTCGAACCACCGGCGAGCCGCCAGTCCCACCACGCCGGTCCGGCACCGGCTCAACTGCCCGCGAACGCGCCCGGTTTCGCCGGTCGCGCGACGGAGCTGGCGATTCTCGACGGGCTGCTCGCCGAGCGCGATCCGACGGCGCCGGCCGTCATCGCGGTGTGCGGCACGGCAGGGGTCGGCAAGACCGCCCTGGCCGTCCACTGGGGACACCGGCTGCGCGCCGGGTTCCCGGACGGCCAGTTGTACGTGAACCTGCGCGGCTACGAGGCCGGCCAGCCGGTGTCCACCGCCGACGTGCTGAGCAGGTTCCTGGAGGCGCTGGGTGTCGCCGGCTCCGCCATCCCGGTCGACGTGGATGCCCGAGCCGCCCGGTACCGGACCGAGGTCGCCGACCGACGGCTGCTGATCGTGCTGGACAACGCGTCGGCGGTCGAGCAGGTGCGCCTGCTGCTGCCCGGCGCGCCGTCCTGCGTCGTCGTGGTGACCAGCCGCGACAGCCTCGCGAGCTTGGTGGCGGTGCACGGCGCGCGGCGGCTGGACCTCAAACCCTGCGGCGGGACGACGGCCATCGCGTTGCTGCGTGGGCTGATCGGTGCGAGGGTGCGCGCGGAGTCCGCTGCGGTCGCCGAACTCGCCGAACAGTGTGCGTTCCTGCCGTTGCCGTTGCGAGTCGCCGCGGAACTCGTCGTCAGCCGACCGGAGACCGCGCTCGCCGAACTGGTCAGGGAACTCTGCGACCGGCAGCGGCGGCTGCGGTTGCTCGACGGCGGCGGTGACGACCGGGCGGCCGTGCGTGAGGTGCTCTCCTGGTCCTACAAGCACCTTCCACCCGACGCAGCACGGCTGTTCCGCCGCCTGGGCGAGCACCCCGGCCGGGATTTCGACGCGGCCTGCGCCGTCGCACTCGGCGACCTCGACCCCGGCGCAGAGGGCCGGCTGCTCG
>NZ_VSRL01000312.1 GCF_012184385.1 Lentzea indica | reverse complement strand
CGTCCGCCGTCGTGCCCCAGGCGACGGACGTGACGACGGACCCGGTGGACGGGTCGACCACGTTGATCCGTCCGTCCTGACGGGACTCCCGCCACTGGCCCCCGATGAACAACTTGCCGGGTGCGACGTCGGGACGGCGCAGCGTTGCGGTCGGCCGGTCGTCGACTGCGGTCATGGTGAATCCGCCTTCCTGTGCCAGGCTTGGAGTGATCGGGGAGTTCGATGGGGAAGGTGAGGCACTTGCGTCCGTCGCTGATGTACGAGGTCAAGCAGGTGGAGCTCGCGGTGCGCGCACTCATGGACGAGGTGCTGCGTCCCGCCGGGTTGACGACGCTGCAGTACACGGCGCTGACGGTGCTGGCCCGCCGCGACGGCGTCACGTCGGCAGAACTGGCGCGCCACTCGTTCGTGACCGCGCAGACGATGACCGACATGGTCGCCGCGCTGGAGCGTCGTGAGCTGATCGTCCGTACGCCGGATCCCGCGCACGGCAGGAGGTTGCTGATCAGCCTCACGGACAAGGGCAGGGCGTTCCTGGAGGAACACGCCGCCGACGTGGCCGCGATCGAGAAGCAGATGGTGAGCAGGCTCAGCAAGGATGAGCGAACCGCGTTGCACGACATGCTGAACCGGTGCCGTGCCGCTCTCACCGGCTCCTAGTGACCACGCATGGTTCCGCTCCTCACTGAGCGCGTGCCGCTTGTGTCAGGACCTCGAATATCAGGATTCCTGATATAGAAATCATGGGTCCGTGTTGTTGAACTGTCAAGTGTTTCTTCTGTCCGGACATGCCCGGTTCAGAGGTCGAGCACCAGCCTGGGGGAGCACGACCGGGACACGCAGATCATCATCACCTCGCCGGACTCCCGTTCCTCCGCGGTGAGAACGGAATCGCGGTGATCGGGTGTGCCGGCGAGCACGACCGTTTCGCACGTGCCGCACGTGCCTTCCTGGCAGGACGACAACACGGGCACGCCCGCTCGTTCGACGACTTCGAGCACGGACTGGTCCGCCGGCACCCGCAGCACGGTGCCGGTCTGCGACAGCTCGATCTCGAACTCGTGCCGTTGTCCTTGTGCCGCACCGGGTTTCGGCGCGAACCGTTCAACGTGGAGGGTGCCGGTCGGCCACGCCGCGCAACGCTCCTCGACTGCCGCAAGCAGGCCTTCCGGCCCGCAGCAGTACACGGCAGTACCTTCCGCCGGTTCACCCAGCAGCGCCTCCAGATCCAGCAGGCCGTATTCGTCCTGGGGCCGGATCTCGACGTCGCCGAGGCGTTCCAGCTCGTCGCGGAATGCCATCGAGGACCGGGTTCTGCCGCCGTAGACCAGCCGCCAGTCGTGACCCATCGCCTCGACCTGCGCGATCATCGGCAGGATCGGGGTGATGCCGATGCCGCCCGCGACGAACAGGTAGCGCTTCGCTTCGACGAGCTCGAAGTGGTTGCGCGGACCGTGCACCTCGACCAGCTGCCCGGCGGCGAGCACGTCGTGCACGTGCTGGGAGCCGCCGCGGCCGTCCGGTTCGCGGAGCACGGCGACCTGGAAGACCGAGTCGTCGCGCGGGTCGCCGCACAGCGAGTACTGGCGGACCAGGTCGTCGGCGAGCACCAGGTCGACGTGGGCACCGGGTGTCCAGGCCGGCAGCGGGTCGCCGTCCGGATGTCGCAACGTCAGCAGCACCACGCCATCGGCGATGGGGTTCTTGTTCTCCAGCAACAGTTTCATGGCGCGTGCCCCACGGGGTGATCGAGGAGCCACTCCCACAGCTCGACCGGGTCCTCGAACTCGCGCTCGGCGGAGCAGTGGCACACCGCGCGAAGCCGGTCGGTGCCCAGCACCCAGTGGATGCGGAACACGCGGTCGCCGGTGAGCGCGTTCATGCCTTCTCGCACAAGCGCTTGAGCATCCGCCGCGCGGCGAGTCCGCCCGTGTCGATGTTGATCGACAGCTCCTGGTAGCCCTCTGGTTCGGTGGCGATGACCTTCTCGAGAACGTTCAGCGCCACGACGTCCTGCATGACGACGGTGCGGTTGTTCTCGGCGAGGAAGGCGGAGACGTCCTCGTCGCCGAGCGCGAAGTCCCTTGCCACGCACCAGAAGTCGTGCGTCGAGGTCTCGGTCTCCGGGGTGATCGCGTACACGACCTCGACGTGGAACGCGTCCGGGTCGGTCCCGTCCGGGTTGGGCACTGACCCGACCGGCGCGATGCGGCTGTGCAGCTTGTACAGGCACGGCGGCGTGTACTCGATGTCCTGCCAGCGCGCGATCCTGCCCTCAAGACCTGTCGACTTCGAGTAGAACGGCGGGCATTCCGCGTCGTCCATGTGCCGCGAGACGTAGACGATGCCCGCGTCCTCGTCGACCTCGGTCGTGATCGGGGTGGAGGCGACCTCCGGCGTGCCGATGTAACCGCCGTGCAGGTAGGTCTCGTGCGAGAGGTCCAGCAGGTTGTCGACGAGCAGCTCGTACCTGGCCTGCAACGGTTCCATGCCGGCGACCGTCGTGTAGTCCGGCGAGACGAGCCACGGCGCCCGCGGGATCCGCGCCGCGTCGGCGTTCGCCGGGTCGCCGACGAAGACCCACACGAACGAGTCCTGCTCCACCACCGGGTACGGCAGCAGCCGTGCGGTGCGCGGGATGCGGGTCTGGCCGGGCACGGCGACGCACTTGCCGCTCGCGTCGTAGGTGAAGCCGTGGTACCCGCAGACCACCTGGTCGTCGACAAGCCGGGACGGCGGCTGGGACAACGGGAAACGGCGGTGCACGCACCGGTCCGGCATGGCCGTCACCGCGCCGTCGCGGGTGCGCCAGAACAGGATCGGCTCGCCGCAGATGGTGCGGGTGAACAGATCGTGCCCGATCTCGGAACCGTAAGCCGCGACGAACCACTGGTCGCGGGGGAAGCCGGTCATCGACGCTCCTTCTCCGTGGTGGGGAGCCACAGAGTGGCCCAGGCCACTGCCCGAGCCGTAGCGCCCTTTCCGGAAAATGGAAGCTATTGGTTCCCCTTTCCGAACCGGGGTTCCGCTGGCCGGTCGGCGACCACGACGTCCCAACGCGACGCGGCGGCGGTCGGGAGATGAGATCCGGGCACGAAAATGACGTCGCACGGGAACAGGACCACTTCCTACGATGTGCCGATGTCCGAGACACCCACCGGTCCGTTGTGCACGCGGGAGTCGATCGCCACGGAACTCGGTCAGGCGGGTCTGCGCCCCGGTGACACGGTTCTCGTGCACTCCTCGCTGAGCTCCCTCGGCTGGGTCTGCGGCGGGGCGGAAGCCGTCGTCCTCGCCCTGCTCGACGCCCTCGGCGACGACGGGACGCTGGTGGTGCCCGCACACTCCGGCGACAACTCCGACCCGGCACTGTGGCAGCACCCGCCGGTGCCCGAGGCGTGGTGGGACGACATCCGCGCGTCGATGCCGCATTACGACCCGCGCACCACACGTACGTCTGGCGTCGGCGTGATACCCGAGGTGGTGCGGACCTGGCCAGGGGCTGTCCGCAGTGCCCACCCGCAGACGTCGTTCGCGGCGATCGGGCCGCGCGCCGCCGAGGTCGTGGCCGGTCACGACCTGGACTGCCAACTCGGTGAGCGGAGTCCGCTCGCCCGGCTGGAAGAGCTGGGGGCGCGGGTTCTCCTGCTGGGCGCGGGCTTCGGGTCCTGCACCGCGTTCCACCTCGCCGAGTACCGGATCCGGGCGCCGGAGGCCGACAACGCCTTCGCGATCACGACCCCGCGAGGCCGTCGCTGGACCACGGTCCGCGACATCGCTCTCGACAGTGACGACTTCGAGGAGCTGGGCGCGGCCTTCGCCGAGGAACGTCCGGTGCGGTACGGCAGGGTGGGCGCGGCGGTGACCCGGCTGTTCTCGCTGGCCGACGCCGTCGCGTACGCCGAGGTCTGGCTGGCGGCTCGCCGCCGGCTCGTCGAGCCGGCCTGACCCGACCTGCCGCAGGGTCAGACCGAGAGGGCGCGGGAGATCGCGTGGGCGCTGGTGCGCACGAGCCGTGCCAGTGCGTGTGGCGTGGAGCTGCCGTGCCGCACGACCAGCGATACCGCGGCGATGACGGCGCCGTGCCGGTCGCGGATCGGCGCGCCGACCGACAGTGAGTCCATCGTGACCTGGCGGTCGCTGATCGAGAAGCCGTTCGACCTGGTGGCGGCGAGCATCCTGCGCAGCTGCGCAGGATCGGTGACGGTCTTGTCGGTGTACCGGTCGATCGGTCCGCTCAGCACCTCTTCCTGCACCTCGGCGGGGGCGTGGGCGAGCAGGACCAGGCCGACGCCGGTGGCGGTGAGCGCGAACCGGCCGCCGACGCGGGTGAGCACCGGCACCGCGCCGGAACCCGCGATCCGTTCGACGAAGACGACCTCGGTGCCTTCCCTGACGGCGAGCTGCACGTTCTCCCTGGTGATCTGGGAGAGGTCCTCCAGGAACGGCAGAGCGGCCTCGCGCAGCCCCGGACCGCGTGGTGCGAGCGAGCCGAGCTCCCACAGCCGCAACCCGATCCGGTACAGCCCGTCCGCGCCGCGCTCGACGGCGCCCCACGCGCACAGTTCTTGCATCAGCCGGTGCGCGGTCGACAACGGCATGTCCGCGCGCCGGGCGAGATCGCTCAGCGTCAGCTCGCGGCGTTCGGCGTCGAACGCGTCGAGGAGCTGCAACGCACGGCCGATCACCGGCCCGGTGGGGCCCGCCGGCTTGCCTCTTCTCGTCACGCTCACCCCGGTCATCCTCTGGGAACGGCCCGGCCGCGTCCAGCGGCAACCCGGCTGGGGACTCAGGGATGGTCCACAAAGGATTCTTCAGGCGTCCGTCACCGGGCGTGCACGACACGGCCGCACCGGGTGAGCCAGGTGCCGACGTGCAACCATTCGCGGCCCACGCGGTTGGTGACCAGCACCGTTGGACGGAGGCAACGCGGGCACGGCTGCGGTGGCGAGTCGATGGTCATGGAGTGTCCTCCGGGAGTTGTCCTCGTGAGGGTGAGTAGCGGGGCGGACGGTCCGACCGCAGAGGCGCGCTGCGGCGAGCAGACCGTCCACCCCGCTCGCCCGGTGCGTGCCGGCGTCCGGGGGGAGGGACACCGGCGTGGGAACCACCGGGCACGCTGAGAGCGGCCGACGAAGTCAGGCCGCTCCCGAACGAGATCAGGCGGCGGGAGCGACGACGCGGTGGTCGGGCATCATCAGACCGCCGTCGTCGAACAGCACGATCCCGTTGCACAGCAGGTACCAGCCCTGTTCGGGGTGGGCGACGACGATCTCCGCCCACGGGCCGCGCGGGTCGGCTGCGACAGGGCACTGTGGCTCGTGGTGGCACATGGCTGGCACTCCTGGTGGACCTGGCGGTCGATTCCTCACCGGCCTGTGTGCTCCGGCCCACATGGAGAAAGAGTGCTCGCCACGCGCTGCGGACACATCGGGAGAAGTACGTAGATGGCTACGGACTTCCATCCGCCCGACCTCCGGAAGATGGTGGCCAAACCGTTGCGGGTTCCTCCTGCACGGAGGGAGACACCGCACTACGGTGCGTTGGTATGAGCACGGTCGTCCGGCGAAGACCGTCGGATCTCCCTCTGGAGCTGAGCAGCTTCGTCGGTCGCAGGCGTGAGGTGGACGAGGTCAGGCGCCTGCTGTCGACGTCACGCCTCGTGACGCTCACCGGACCGGGCGGAGTGGGCAAGACGCGGCTCGCCCTCGAGGTGAGCAGGGCCGTGCACCGCGCGTTCCCGGACGGGGTGGTGCTGGTCGAGCTGGACCAGCTGCGCGACGCGGAGCTCGTGGCGAACGCCGTGGCGGTGGCGGTCGGCATGCGCGAGTCGGGCGGGACATCGCTCGAGATGCTGATCCACTACCTGGCGTCCCGCAGGCTGCTGCTGGTGCTGGACAACTCCGAGCACCTGGTCGACGCGGTCGCCGAGCTGTCCGGCGCGCTGCTGCCGAGCTGTCCCGAGCTGCGGATCCTGGCCACGAGCCGGGAGTGGCTGGGCATCGTGGGCGAGGCCGTCATGCCCGTGCCACCGCTCACCCTCCCCGACCCGGAGCGGCCGGTCACCGAGCAGGAGCTGAGCAGGTCCGAGGCGGTGACGCTGTTCGCGGAACGGGCGGCGTCCGTGCGGCTCGGTTTCACCGTGAACGCCACCAACGGGGGCGCGGTGGCCGAGATCTGCCAACGCCTGGACGGCCTTCCGCTGGCGATCGAGCTGGCGGCGGCGCGGGTGCGGGCGCTGTCGGAGAAGGACATCCTCGCCCGGCTGCTGGACCAGCCCCAGTCGGTGACCGCCCAGTCGTTGACCGCGGGGCGGCGCCACCTTCCCGCCCGGCAACAGACGCTGCGGTCGTGCATCGAGTGGAGCCACGGCCTGTGCTCGGACCGGGAGCGGCTGCTGTGGGCGCGGCTGTCGGTGTTCGCGGGCGGGTTCGAGCTCGACTCCGCAGAGGACGTGTGCTCGGGCGACGGGCTCGCCGTCGAGGACGTGCTGAGCACCGTGGCCTCGTTGCTGGACAAGTCGATCCTGGTCGCGGAGCAGCACGGCGACGTGATGCGCTACCGGATGCTGGAGACCATCCGCGAGTTCGGCGTGGAGCGGCTCGAACACACCGGTGAGTACGCCGGCCTGCTCCGCGCGCACCGCGACTTCCACCTCGGGCTCATCGAGCGGGCCAACGGCGACTGGGTGAGCTCCCGGCAGGTGGAGTGGTTCGCCAGGCTGGACCGCGAGCACGCCAACGTCCAGGCGGCCGTCGACTACTGCCTCAAGGAACCGGGGGAGCTGGACGCCGCGTTCCGGATGCTGGCCGGGTTGTTCCACTTCTACTGGTGGGGCCGCGGGTGGGCCAGGGAGGGCCGGCTGTGGCTGGCGCGTGCGCTCGACCGGCCGAGCCCGCCGTCCGCCATCCGAGCCCAGGCTCTGCTCACCGACGGCAGTCTGGCGTCCGCGGACGGGCAGTTCGACGTCAGCCTGCAGCGTCTGGCCGACGCCAGAGCCATCGACGACGTCGTGGCCGACCCCACCATCACGGCCTTCGCGTGCTGGGTGGAAGGCAGCGTCGATCTGTACAGCGGTGACCTGCCTGCCGCGATCGCGGCCTTCGAGCGGGGCATCGCGGTGCTGCCACCGGGAGTCGACGTGCCGCGCCGCCTCGACCTGATGCTGAGCTACTCGAGCGCGGTGGGGCTCGCGGGAGACGTGGCCAAGGCGACCGCCTGTCACCAGGAGTGGTTGCGCATCACCGAGCCGGCGGGGGAGTGCTTCCACCGCTCGTACGCGCTCTGGAGCATCGGGCTGTTCGCGATGGCGCAGGGCGACCACGACCGGGCGGCCGAGCTGTACCGCGAGAGCATCCGGCTGCGCCGTGACATCCGCGACCTCACCGGAATCGGCTGGTCGGTGGAGTCGCTGTCATGGGTCGAGGCCGCGCTGGGGCACCTGGCGCCGGCGGCGACGCTGCTCGGCGCGGCGGACAGGATCTGGGAGATCATGGGCCGTCCGCTACGCACCTACCAGCACCTTTACCCCTATCACGAGGAAACCGAGCGTGCCGCGCGGGAGCGACTCGGCGCAGAGGGGTTCGAAGAGGCGTTCGGGCGCGGCCGGGCGATGGACGTCGACGAGGCCATCGCGTTCTCCCTGAACGAGGAGCCGCCCACCGTTCCGCCGGTGGCGCCGCCGAGCGTGCTGACCCGGCGTGAACGGGAGATCGCCGGCCTCATCGCCGAGGGCCTGACCAGCAGGGAGATCGCGGACCGGCTGGTGATCTCGGTGCGGACCGCCGAGACCCACACCGAGCACATCCTGGCCAAGCTCGGGTTCAAGTCCAGGGTGCAGGTCGCGACCTGGATGTCCCAGCAGCAGCCTTAGCCCTTGATGTACGGCGGCGCCACGCCCCAGCCCCACTTCGGCACCGGCGCCCCGTGATACGGCGTGGCGTCCGGTGCGGAGTTCTGCACCGCCAGGCGTGTGCCCCACTCCAGATAGGACACGAACGCGGCACGGAACTCCGGATCGTCCGGCAACTCCACCTCGTCCGCCGCATCCATGATCAGGTTCAGCCAGCGGCGGCGTTGCTCCTCGGTGATGGCCCGCCCGAGGTGCTTGGCCAGCATGAACTCGTAACCGCCCCGCTCGGCGCTGTACGCGGCAGGCCCGCCGAACACCTCGCCCAGCCACAGCGCCACGTAGCGCGCGTGGCCGGGATCCATTCCGGCGAACACCGGCGCCAGCAGCGCGTCGTCCGCGACCCGTCGGTAGAACGCCTCGGTCAGCCGCAGCAACGCCTCCGCGCCACCGGCCCAGGTGTAGAGCGAAGGTGTTGACTGGTCGTTGATCATGACATCCACTCCAGCATCATGCGGAGCACCCGGCAAGTACGCACCTTTTGGTGAGGAGCGCCCATGTACCACTGTCCCGTCGAGCTCGCCCTCGACGTCATCGGCGGCAAGTGGCGGACGGTGATCCTCGCCCACCTCAAGGAACGCCCGCACCACTACGGCGAGCTGCGTCGCAAGGTGCCCGGCATCAGCGAGAAGATGTTCGCGCAGCGGCTCCGCGAGCTGCAGGACGCGGGCCTGGTGTCGCGGGTCGAGGTGCCTCCGCACGTCGAGTACTCGCTCACCGACGAGGGCAGGAGCCTGGGACCCGCTCTCCAGGCCCTCTACGACTGGGGTCTTGCGCGCGCAGCCCGCACTGGTGCGGTCATCGCGCCCTGACAGCAAGGCGTCATGCGCTCTCGCGGACGACCAGCGTGGAGGCGAAGAACGTCACCGGACTGGATGCCGAACGGTCGAGCGCGGCCCGGACAGCGGCTGCGGCGATCTCCTCCACCGGATGGGTGCTCGTGGTGAGCGCCGGTGTGCTGAGACCGGCGAACGCGATGTCGTCGAAACCGGCGACCGCCACGTCGCCGGGAACATCGGCGCCCAGTCCGCGCAAGCCGTTCAGCACGCCGAGCGCGGTGGCGTCGCTGATCGCGAAGACCGCGTCGGTGTCCGGCCATCGCGCCATGATCTCCACCGCGGCGGTCTCACCGCGGGCCGCGCTGAAGTCGCCGGGTACCAGTCGGACGTCGCCACCGATGTCCTGCACGACCCGCCGGTAGGCGTCGATCGCGCGATCTCCGCACGGTAGCCACGACGGTCCGGTGACCATCGCGATCCTGCGCCTGCCGGTGTTCACCAGGTGCCGCACGACCCCGTCGGTACCGGTGCGGTTGTCGATGTCGAACGACGGCACGTGGCGGGTGCCGACGCCGATGGCGACGGTCCGGCCACGCAGTGACCTCGGCAGGGCTTCGAGCGCGGGCCGGACGGGGTTGACCACCACCAGGCCGCCGATCCCTCTGCTTTCGGCGAGCCGTGCGAGTGCCGCCGGGTCGTTCAGGGGCAGCCAGTGCAGGGAGACCCCGATCTCTCGCTCGGCGGCGATGCTCGTCGCCGTGATCATGACTCGGCCCACGTAGGCGTCGTCGAGCACCGCGGCCGTGTGGCCGATGACGGCGATCGCGAGGCGGGTGCCGCTGCGGGAGGCCAGCGCGCGGGCGGCGGCGTCCGGCACGTAACCCAGTTCGGCG
>NZ_VSRL01000311.1 GCF_012184385.1 Lentzea indica | reverse complement strand
CGAGACGCACCGGCGGGCAGGGCGGCGGGGCCGACTGGACGAGAGTCCACTCGGACGTTCGAGCCACGTCGAACCAGCATCGGTTGCGGGCAAACGACCCAACGCGGCGTCGGCCTCGACGCGGCGGCGGATCAGGAACGCGGCACCGGCGCGCAGCGCGTTGCGAAATCTGGTGAGTCTGCTGGTGAAGAGGCCTCGCACGACAGCGGAACCGCGGCGCGCGCGGCGGCCTTCGAGCAAACGGCCTCGGGACAGCAGGTAACGAGCCGCGCCGACCTCGGCGTGTGCGTCGGCGAAACGCCGGAGGAACAAGAACCCCAGAGCGCGCAGCAGCGACAGGAACAGCAGCCGCGGAAGTCCGATGAGGAACGACAAACCTGAACAATTGACCAGAAACGTTCGCATGCCGTGCGCGCGGTCGACGCCTCGAAATGACGGGCCCGGTCGAGCCATGGCCGCGTCCAAACGGCGTGCACCTTTGGTCGCGGCGCGCGCGTGACGCATCCTGGCGACGGGAACGCACAGCACCAAATGACCGGCGCGGTTCGCGCGCCAGCCGAAGTCGAGATCGTCGCGCAGCAGCGGCATCGCCTCGTCGTACCCACCGAGCGCGTGCCAGACCTCACGCCTGATCAGCGATCCCGCCGACGACACCGCGAGGACCTCGGTGCTCTGCTGGAACGACGCGGAATGCTCCGCCGACGACAAACCGGTCTGTCGATGTCCTGAAGAATCCGTCGACAGACCTGCCTCGACGACCAGACGAGAATCCACCCAATCGAGGCACAGCGGACCCAGCACGGCAGCCGAGGACGACACCTCGGCCGCGGTCAGCAGGGCGGCCAGGCAGTCGGGTTCCGGCGCGCTGTCGTCGTGCAGCAACCACAGCCATTTGCCGGGGTCGCCCCACCGTTCGACGGCGTGCTCGACGGCGATGCGCACAGCGGTGCCGAAACCCGTGCCACGGGGCAGGGTCAGCACTCCGTCCAGCAGATCTTCGGCCTCCGCCAGCACTTTCGCCGTGCGGTCCGTCGATCCGGTGTCGACCGCGATCACGTGCCTCGGGCGAATTCGCTGACGCCGCAACGCGGACAGCGCCGTGCTGAGCCACTGGTCGCCGTCGTGGCAGACCAGGACGCACAGCACCGGCGCCGTCCGGAGCCTCGGGTGAGGACTTGTCACGTCCCCAAGTTAAGGCACGAAGATCACGCTTCTAGACAGCTCGCTTCTTCAGTTTGCGACGCTCTCTCTCCGAGAGACCGCCCCAGATGCCGAAGCGTTCGTCGTGCTGGAGTGCGTACTCCAGGCACTCGGAACGAACCTCGCAGCCCAGGCAGATGCGCTTGGCCTCCCGCGTCGAGCCACCCTTTTCAGGGAAGAACGCCTCGGGATCGGTCTGTGCGCAAAGCGCGCGCTCCTGCCAGTCCTGCTCGTCGGCAGGGTCGAACAGGTACGACAGCTCGCCCTGTACGACCGGCTGCGTGACGTGATCTTCTTCGAGCTCTTCGAATTCCTGCATTTCGTCCGCCTCCTCGCCTTCCGCTCTCCCCGGTTGGCGGACGCCAGACGCCGTTCCCACAACGACGAATGACACCGATGTGATTACACCTGCGTCACAGCGGGCGGTCAAGCGGAGTCCACACGTCGGGGGATATTCGCGCGGATGGCCGCTAAAACCTTGACTAGCAGCACAGACAGTGATTCAGGTGTCGCAACCGGTCCCCGAACGGCCCACCACGCCAGCCGACACGCCACACTGGAGGGGTGAAGCGATCAGCGGTGCGACCCAGTCCACTGTTCCTCGGCCTGCTCGCGGCGACCGTCGCCGGAGGGGCCCTCACCCTGCTCGAAGGCGACGTCGCCATCATCGCGGGCACCATCCTCTTCGTACTCGCCGGGTGGGCGGTGACGCTGTGCCTGCACGAGTTCGGGCACGCGGCCGTCGCCTACAAGGGCGGCGACTTCTCCGTGCGGGACAAGGGATATCTCACCCTCGACATCCGCCACTACACGGACCCGGTGCTGAGCATCGTCCTGCCGCTGGTGCTGCTCGCGTTCGGCGGAATTCCGCTGCCGGGTGGCGCAGTCTGGATCAACCACCACGCGCTGCGCTCGAAGAAGATCGAGTCGCTCGTCTCACTCGCGGGACCGGTCACGAACCTCGTGATCGGCGTTCTGCTCGCGTTGGTCGTCACGCTGTTTTCGCCGCCGGCCGCACTCGCGGCCGCAATTTCGTACCTGGCTTTGTTGCAGGTGATTGCGTTCGTGCTGAACATCCTGCCGATTCCCGGTTTGGACGGCTGGGGTGTTTTGGAGCCGTTCATGTCCTACCAGGCCCAGCAGTTCGGCGCGAAGGCCCGGCCGTGGGCGCCGCTGGTCCTGTTCGCCGTGCTGATCGGCTTCTCCGAGGTCAACCTGCTGTTCTTCCAGGCGGCGTCCTCGGTGTTCGAGGCCATCGGCGGCGACACGAGCTCGGCGGGCTCCGGCGTGGTCGCGTTCATGTTCTGGCGCTACCTGTAGGCCGCACGCGGCACTGTGGAAGCATGGCAAGGCGTGAAGGTCGTAGCACTGGTCGGCGGGGTCGGCGGCGCGAGGTTCCTGCAAGGGCTCAAGGCACTGGGAGCCGACGTCACCGCGGTGGTGAACACCGGCGATGACGTGTGGATGCACGGGCTGCGCATCTGCCCCGACCTCGACACCTGCATGTACACGCTGGGCGGTGGGATCGACACCGAGCGCGGCTGGGGCCGTGAGGGCGAGTCGTGGACCGTCAAGGACGAGCTGGCGGCGTACGGCGCCGAGCCGACGTGGTTCGGGCTCGGCGACCGGGACATCGCCACGCACCTCGTCCGCACCCGCATGCTGCGCGCCGGCTACCCGCTGTCGGCCGTGACGGAGGCGCTGTGCGACCGGTGGAAGCCGGGCGTCAGGCTGCTGCCGATGTCCGACGACCGCGTGGAGACGCACGTCGTCGTCGAGCTGGACGGCGAAACGAAGGCGATCCACTTCCAGGAGTGGTGGGTCAAGCACAGGGCGGCCGTGCCCGCGCTGTCGTTCGCGTCCGTCGGCGCGGAGACCGCCACCGCAGGACCGGGCGTGCTGGACGCGATCGGCGAGGCCGACGCCGTGATCTTGGCCCCGTCCAACCCGGTGGTGAGCGTGGGCACGATCTTGAACGTGCCGGGTGTGCGTGACGCGCTGCGCAAGACCGAGGCCGGTGTCGTGGGCCTGTCGCCGATCATCGGCGGGAAACCGTTGCGGGGCATGGCCGACGCTTGTTTGGACGCGATCGGTGTGGAGACCTCCGCCGAGGCGGTCGGTCGGCTCTACGGCTCCCGCAAGTGCTCCGAAGACGGCATTCTCGACGCGTGGCTGGTGCACACCGGCGACCGCGCCGACGTTCCCGGTGTCGCGGTTCGCGCGGTCCCGCTCCTCATGTCCGATGTGGACGCCACGGCCCAGATGGCCCGTGACGCGCTGGAGCTGGCCGGAGTCGAAGTTGGCTGATCACGCCGCTGCCGCGCTGGAGCTGCTGCCGGTCGAGGGCCTGCCGGAGTTCCGGCCGGGCGACGACCTGGCCGGTGCGATCGCCGGTGCCGCCCCCTGGCTGCGCGACGGCGACGTGGTGGTCGTGACGTCCAAGGTGCTGTCCAAAGTGGAAGGCCGGCTCGTCCGCGTTCCCGCCGACCCCGAGGAACGCGACAGGATCCGGCGCGAGCACGTCGACGCGGAGTCGGTGCGGGTGCTCGCCCGCAAGATGCGCACGCTGATCACCGTGAACAAGCTCGGCATCGTGCAGGCCGCGGCCGGTGTCGACGCCTCGAACGTGGCCGGCGACGAGATCGCGCTGCTCCCGGTCGATCCGGACGGGTCAGCGGCGGCGTTGCGCGGTGCGTTGAAGGGGCTGCTCGGCGTCGAGGTCGCCGTGGTCGTCACGGACACGATGGGCCGCGCGTGGCGGATGGGGCAGACCGACGCCGCGATCGGCGCGTCCGGCATCCGCGTGCTGCACGACTACGCGGGCGCGGTCGACCAGCACGGCAACGAGCTGACCGTGACGATGGTCGCGATCGCGGACGAGATCGCTGCGGCCGCGGACCTGGTGAAGGGCAAGCTCGGCGCGGTGCCGGTGGCGGTGCTGCGCGGGTTCGAGGTGGTCGACGACGGCTCCACGGCCCGCGACCTGACCCGGCCGACCGAGGAGGACCTGTTCCGCCTCGGCACCGAGGAGGCGCTGGCTCAGGGCCGCACCGAGGCCGTGCTGATGCGGAAGTCCGTGCGGTTCTACTCCGACGAGCCGGTGGACCTCGCCGTTCTGAAGCGCGCCGTCGGCGCGGCGTTGACCGCGCCCGCGCCGCACCACACCAAGCCGCTGCGGTTCGTGCTGGTGCGGGAGAAGCGCGAAGAGCTGCTGCGGGCGATGCGCGAGCAGTGGGAAACCGACCTGCGCGGCGACGGGTTCACCCAGGACCAGATCACGCGCAGGCTGCGGCGGGGCGACCTGCTGGTGGAAGCGCCGGAGATCGTGGTGCCGTTCCTGGTCCGCGACGGCGCGCACAGCTACCCCGACGACCACCGCGCCGATGCCGAGAAGACGATGTTCACGGTCGCCGGCGGCGCCGCCGTGCAGGGCCTGCTGGTGGCGCTGGCGGCAGAGGGCCTCGGCTCGTGCTGGGTCTCGTCGACGATCTTCTGCGCGGACGTCGTGCGTTCCGTGCTGGGTGTTCCGCAGGACTGGGAGCCGCTGGGCGCCGTGGCGGTCGGGCACCCGACCGAGCCGCTGACGCCGCGCGCACCCCTGGAAGGACTGATCGAACTTTGACGTTGCACGCCGACGCCGTCTCGACGCTGAGCCGGTTCACGGGGCAGGACGCGCTGAAGGAGGCCTACCTGGGCTTCCTGGCGGCCCGTGAGGACGCCTGCCGGCGTTCCTGCGAGCCAGGGCACCTCACGGCCTCAGCGCTCGTCCTGGACGCCACGGCGGAACACGCGTTGCTGACGCTGCACCCCCGCGTGGGCCGGTGGCTGCAGCTCGGCGGCCACTGCGAGCCGGAGGACGTCTCCCTGGCCGCGGCCGCGTTGCGCGAGGCCACCGAGGAGTCCGGCATGCGCGGCCTGCGCATCGAGCCGACGCCGATCCACCTCGACGTGCACCCGATCACGTGCTCGCTCGGCAAGCCGACGCGGCACTTCGACGTGCGGTTCCTGGTGCGCGCACCCGTCGGCGCGAAGCCGGTCCGCAGCGCCGAGTCGGTGGACCTGCAGTGGTGGCCGCTGGACTCGTTGCCGGACAACGTCGACGACCTGCACCCGCTGATCGAGTCGGCACTCGCCAGGCTTCGCTAGAACCTGCGGTAGTCCCGCGGCGAGAATCTCGGTGCTCGCCGCGGTCGCCGCATGCCCGCCGCCTCCAGGTACATGACCGCACGGTGCCGTTGCGGCTTATAGGGCTCCAGCAGCTCCATCATGCCGTCGTCGTCCGTCGGCGTGCCGGTCAACGCCCAGCCGACGTTCTTGGCGACGTGGTAGTCGCCCACGCTCACGGCATCAGGATCGCCCCAGGACCGTTGCGCCACCTCCGCCGACGTCCACGCGCCGATTCCAGGCACCTTTTCGAGCAACTCCCGGCTGCGCATCTCCGCGGCCTTCTCCAGCCGATGCGCGACCTGCGCCGCATTGACCAACGTGCGCCGGCGGGCACCGTCGAGCCCGCACTGGTGCCACTCCCAGTCCTGCAAACTCAGCAACCGGTGCGGCGTCGGCGGAACCTTCAACGGCATCGGCCCCGGCGCCGGCTCACCGAACCGGCGGCCCAGCTCACGCCACGTCCGGAACGCCTCCATGCCCGTGACCTTCTGCTCCAGGATCGAGGCGAACAACAGATCCCAGACACGCCCGGTGGACCCGAGCCGCAGCCCGGGCCGTCGCCTGCGCGCCTCGGCCACGACCGGATGGTGCGCGACGAACTCGTCCACCGGATCGTCCGCGCCGAGCAGGGCAGGCAGCCCGTCAAGCAGCCACTGCCCGCCCTCACCCCACGCTTCGGCCTGCACTTCGTCGCTCGTGCGTCTGACGTGCAACGTGCCGGGACCACACGGCGTGTTGGCCGCGAACCAGATGCCGCCCTCAGCGCTGAAGGACGGATCACCCGGCCCGCGACGCAACGGTCCGAGCACCGCGCCCAGATCGAGTGGGAACGGTGGTGTCCAGGCTCTGCTAGGCATCCGTCGAGAAGCGCACGCCGGCCTCCGGCAGCACCACACCCGGCCACACCCGAGCTCCACCGATCAACTCACACCGCGCCCCGATCACCGCGGAGTCGCCCACCACGGCGTCCCGCAACACCGCGCCGGCCTGAACCAGCGCACCGGCACCCACGATCGACCGCTCCACAACCGCGTTCTCACCGACAACGGCACCGTCGAACAGAATCGCGCCGTCAAGCACAGCCCCGTCCGCAACCGTGCAGTTCGCACCGACCGTGGAACCACCCTTGACCGTCGCACCCTCGTGAACGCTCGATCCCTCAAGCACCAGGAAGTCGCCAGCCTGTGCAACAGCCGCCGACGGCGCAACACCGCGCACAAGGTCCGCAGACCCCTGCACGAACGCCTCAGGCTTACCGAGGTCGAGCCAGTACGTGGCGTCCACGTGCCCCTGCAACCTCTTGCCGTCAGCCAGCAGCCCGGGGAACGTCTCGCGCTCCACCGACACCGGCCGCCCAGCGGGAATCGCGTCGATCACCTCACGCCGGAACACGTAACAACCAGCGTTGATCTGATCCGTGGGCGGGTTCTCGGTCTTCTCGAGGAACGCCTGCACCCGCCCCTCGTCGTCCGTCGGCACACACCCGAACGCGCGCGGATCCGCCACCTTCACCAGGTGCAACGTCACGTCCGCCTCGTGCTTGCGGTGCGTGTCCACGATCCCGGTCAGGTCGACCCCCGACAGGATGTCACCGTTGAAGACCATCACGTCGGGCTCACGCAGCTTGTCCGCAACGTTGCGAATGGCCCCCGCCGTGTCCAGCGGCACTTCCTCGACCACGTACTCGAGCTCCAGCCCGAGCCGCGACCCGTCACCGAAGTACTCCTCGAACACCTCGGCCTTGTAGCTGGTGCCGAGCACCACGTGAGTGATGCCGACCTCCTTGATCCGCGACAGGAGATGCGTCAAAAATGGCACCCCCGCTGTCGGGAGCATGGGCTTGGGAGCGGACAGGGTCAGCGGGCGAAGACGAGTGCCCTTGCCCCCGACCAGCACCACAGCTTCGACGCCGTGCACCTTTTTCCTCCTCCGCGTTACAGCGAGCCGTTCGACGGAATACTCTGACACGAAGCAGATCGTCATACGGGATCTGGTCCCGGCAAGGAGCTAAATCCGACATGGACCCCCGCGACCGGGCCGACGCCATGCTCGCCCGCGCCCGCGCACGTGGGCGGAACATCGTGACGCCGGACAACATGACGTCCCCGATGGACGCGTCCGAC
Source organism: Lentzea indica (assembly GCF_012184385.1). GTDB lineage: Bacteria > Actinomycetota > Actinomycetes > Mycobacteriales > Pseudonocardiaceae > Lentzea > Lentzea indica. The sequence goes on along the minus strand of NZ_VSRL01000311.1, from coordinate 2,144 downwards.
ACACAACAGATCCCGAGAACGCTGGTCAACGCCATGGACCCGCGCCGCGGCGACCCGGACTCGACCATGATCCTGCAGCCCCACCAGATGGGCCAGCAGTCCGCACCGCGCCCGCCCCAACACGTGCCGGGCCAGCACGCACCGGGCCAGTCCATGCAGACCCAGCAGATGCCGACCCAGCAGATGCCAGCGGCAGCAGGCCCCGCAGACGACGCGGAAGTCACCCAGGTCGTGCAGCCGGGCGTGATCCCGACGGTCTCGAACCACCAGCAGACGCGAGCGTCACTGACCCAGCGACTCAACGGCAACATGTAGGGCACCGGCGCACGCGAGTTGGCGGTAGTTAGCGGCGATTCGATCATGAGTTGGCGGTACTTGCAGACGCCATCGCCCCCTGCAGCCGAAGGCAAGCGGCGACGGCGCAGCCGAGCCGAACGCGACGGCGGAACGCAACGCGACCACCGAACGGACAACAAACCGGCACCCGCCAACGAAACCGGGAGACGGCCTACGCAACCGACGCGCCACCAGCCGACAGCCAACGCAACCCACGCGCCACCAGGGGAAGACACCCCAACCTCACCGAGTGAGAATCTTCACCCGCAACCCCAGCCCAACCTTCAACGCCAACCGAAACGGCGCCCAAACCACCCCAGGATGCCGATCAGCCAAGTAAAGATAGGCACTCCGATGATGCTCACGAAGCATCCGCTCAGAAGACCGAGCAGTGGAGTGCCCCCCGATGTGAGTGACCTCAGCATCAGGCACGTAAACGTTCAACCACCCAGCCCGGCCGACCCGATCCCCCAGGTCAACGTCCTCGAAGTACATGAAGTACTTCTCGTCGAACCCGCCAACCGAGTCAAACGCCTCGCGCCGCATCAAGAAGCAGGACCCGGACAACCACCCAGCAGTCCGCTCCTCAGGAGCCTTCTCCTGCCGATAAGCCCGAGTCCAGGGGTTCGACTTCCACACCGCCCCGAACAGGGCATGCCCAACCCCACGCCCAACGGAAGGCAACAACCGAGCCGACGGGTAGACCTCCCCAGAAGGCTCCCGAATCAACGGCCCGAACATCCCGCCACGAGGCCACCGAGAAGCAGCCTCGATCAACGCGTCAACGCTCCCAGGGGCGAACTCGATGTCAGGGTTGGAAATCAGCACCCACCCGACATCCGGCCCCAGAGCGGCAACCCCGCGATTGGCCCCGCCGCCGTACCCGAGGTTCCCCCCGGTGGGCAGAAACTCAACCCAGGACCGGGAAGCCGCAACCTCCTCGGGCACCCCGTCCACAGAGCCGTTGTCGGCGAGGATCACCTGCACCGGCCGCGTTGTCGCCTTCGCGAGGGTGTCCACGAACGGTGCCAGCGTCTCGCCCGGCGAGTACGTGACCGTCACGACACCAAGTCCGTCGCCGTAGTTCACGCGCGACACACTAGTGGTGCCCGATTCACCGGCGGCGGCGCACCAGAGCCGCGCGCTCGTAAGCGAGGCGGTGGCGGTCGGCGCTGACGGCCCACGAGAAGTCCTTAGCGCGCAGCTGGCCGGACGTCGCCAGGGCCGCGCGGCGGGCGGGGTCGTCCAACAGGTCGGCGATCGCCGCCGCGATGTCACCAGCTCCGACACCGCAGTACGCGACCGCCTCTCCACCGACCTCCGGCAGCGACAGTCTTCGGGTGGTGAGCACGCAGGCGCCGCAGGCCATGGCTTCGAGCACGGGCAGGCCGAAGCCCTCGCCGAGCGACGGGTACGCGACCATCTGCGCGCCACCCAAAAATCCCGCGAGCTGTTCGAACGGCAGGTAGCCCGCGCGGATCACGCGGATGCGATGCGGCACCGAGTCCAGCGCGCGCTCGACCTGGCTGTCCCAGCCCGGCTGGCCTGCGAGCACCAGCGCCGGCGGGTTCGAGCGGCCGACCATCGCCTGGGCGAAGCCGCGGATCAGCGCCGGGACGTTCTTGCGCGGCTCCAGTGCGCCGAGGAACGCCACGTACGGCGTGTCCCCCAACGACAACGATCGCCGCACCGTCGCGATCTCGTCCGGCGACGGCGGGTGGAAACGCTCGGTGTCGACGCCGTGCTGCGCGATGTGCAGCACGCGGCGGTCGGCTCCGGCGACGCGCACCAGTTCGTCGGCCGTCGCC
>NZ_VSRL01000310.1 GCF_012184385.1 Lentzea indica | reverse complement strand
CGACGGCTCCGGCGGAGTGCACCTGCTCGCGGCGATGTCGCACACCGACTCGCTGGTACTGGCCCAGGTCCTGGTCGACACCAAGGTCAACGAGACCAAGCGTTCCGCCGCGCTGCTCGACCAGCTCGACCTGACCGGCGCGATCGTCACCGCCGACGCGATGCACACCATCCGCGCCACCGTCACCGACCTGCTGCGCCGCGGCGCCGACTACGTGCTGCCGGTCAAACAGAACCAGCATCTGCTCTACGCCCAGCTCGACGCCCTGGCCTGGCCCGAGGTCGAGCGTCACGCCACAGTGGACACAGGGCACGGCCGCCGTGAGCAACGCACCATCCAAGTCCTGCCCATACCCGAGGACGTCACCTTTCCCGGTGCGGCACAAGCGTTCCTCGTCGAACGCTACGTCACCCACACCCACGGCAAACGCACCGCGATGGCCGTCCTCGGCGTCACCAGCCTCACCCCCGACCAAGCCGGTCCGGCGCAGTTGGCCGCCTACACCCGCGGCCACTGGGGCATCGAGAACAAGCTGCACTGGATCCGCGACACCGTCTACACCGAGGACGTCTCACGAGTGCGCACCGGCACCGCACCCCGCACCATGGCCAGCCTGCGCAACCTCGCCATCAACGCACTACGCCTCGCCGGCCACACCAGCATCACCACCGGACTCCGCCACACCAGCCGAGACTTCACCCGACCACTCACACTCCTCGGAATCCACCCCTGACCAGCACCGACACGACTTTGCCGGAACCCTGGGGCGGAGCCCCAGAAAACTCTCGCAACCGCAAGGTGACCACGGAAGCCGACCACCTACGGACACGAAACCGGCACCCGCCGACAAAACAGTGGAGACGGCCAACCCAACCCACGCGCCCGACCGCCGCCCCATCACCGAGGCCGCCCCCTCAACGAGACAGCGTCCGAACCTTCCGAGTGGCCTCAGCCCGAGCCCCCAACTCGCCATCCCCAGGAAAATCCACCCGCACCAAACACAACCCATGGGCAGGAGCCACAGCAACCCCGCTAGCCCGCCCAGACAGCGACAACAACGAAGCAGGCCAAGACACGGGCTTCCGCCCCTCCCCAACGGCCAGCAACGCCCCAACCAGCGACCGGACCATCGAGTGACAGAAGGCATCAGCAGACACGAACGCCGTCACGACACCATCCACCTCAGACCGCACCAGCTCCAGCCGCTGCAGCTCCCGGATGGTCGTAGCCCCGTCACGCCGCTTGCAGAACGCGCAAAAGTCGTGCTCCCCCAACAACAACGCAGCAGCCGCGTTCATCGCGGGAACGTCCAGCGGACGCGGCCAAGCAAGAGTGTCCAACCGCCGCAACGGATGCGCCCCGAAGGCGGCATCCGAAACCCGGTACTCGTAGTGCCGCCGCAACGCAGAAAACCGAGCGTCGAACGCGGCAGGCACCACACGCGCGGAAAACACACGCACGTCAGAAGGAAGAACCCGGGCCAACCGACGAGGCAGCCCGGCGACATCCACGGTGGACGGCAGATCAGCGTGAGCGACCTGACCAGAGGCATGCACCCCGGCATCGGTCCGCCCAGCCACGGTCAGAACGATGTCCTCGCGCAACACCATCGACAAGGTGTCCTCGAGAACGCCACAGACAGTGCGACGCGACGGCTGACGCGCCCAGCCGGAGAACTCGGTCCCGTCGTACCCCAGGTCGAAGCGCACACGAACGAGCCCGCCGCCCCCGGAACCGGGAACGACGGGCTCGTCAGCAGACGTACTGCTCAGGACTTGTCCTTCTCAGAGGACTCGTCCTTCTCGTCCGCCTTCTCCTCAGCCTCGACAGCCTCAGCGGTCGGCTCGCCGTCAACCTCGACAGCGTCCTCGGCCTTGGTCTCGTCAGCGTCGGCCTCGACGACAGCGGCCTCAGCCGGCTTCTCGTCCTTGGCGAACTTGGTCTTGCGCGCAGCCTCGGCCTCGGTGGAGACGAGCTTCTGCTGCACCAGCTCGATGATGGCCATGGGGGCGTTGTCGCCCTTGCGCGCCAGCGTCTTGGTGATGCGGGTGTAGCCACCGGAACGGTCGCTGAAGAACGGACCGATCTCGGCGATCAGCTTGTGCACGACGTCCTTGTCGCGGATCACCTTCATGATCTCGCGACGGTTGTGCAGGTCGCCGGTCTTGGCCTTGGAGATGATCTTCTCGGCGTACGGACGCAGCCGCTTCGCCTTGGCCTCAGTGGTCTTGATCCGGCCGTGCTGGAACAGCGCCGTCGCCAGGTTGGCGAGCAGCAGCCGCTCGTGCGCCGGAGACCCACCGAGCCGTGGGCCCTTGGTAGGGGTGGGCATCGCTTGCTCCTGTAGTAACTAAAAGAGATCCTCTAGCTCTGAATCAGAGCGTCAGAGCTGCTCGGTCTCCGCGTAGTCCTGACCGTCGTCGTGAGGGTCCAGACCGCTGCCGGCACCCCAGCCGGTGTCACCGGGGTGGTAGTCGGCCGCGGCGGCGGACGGGTCGAACCCAGGAGGCGAGTCCTTCAGCGCGAGGCCGAGGCCGACGAGCTTCATCTTGACCTCGTCGATCGACTTCGCACCGAAGTTGCGGATGTCCAGCAGGTCCGCCTCGCTGCGCGACACGAGCTCACCGACGGTGTGGATGCCTTCCCGCTTCAAGCAGTTGTAGGAACGGACCGTGAGGTCCAGATCCTCGATAGGCATCGCGAACGCGGCGATGGTGTCGGCTTCGGCCGGCGACGGGCCGATCTCGATGCCCTCGGCGTCGATGTTCAGCTCGCGAGCGAGGCCGAACAGCTCAACCAGGGTCTTACCCGCGGAGGCAACCGCGTCCCTCGGAGTGATCGAGGGCTTGCTCTCCACATCGAGAATCAGCTTGTCGAAGTCCGTCCGCTGCTCGACACGCGTGGCCTCGACCTTGTACGTCACCTTGAGAACCGGCGAGTAGATCGAGTCGACGGGGATGCGGCCGATCTCGGCACCCGCCTGCTTGTTCTGGACAGCCGGGACGTAGCCGCGACCGCGCTCGACGACGAGCTCGATCTCCAGCTTGCCCTTGCCGTTCAGCGTGGCAATGTGCAGGTCGGGGTTGTGCACGGTGACACCGGCCGGAGGCACGATGTCGCCCGCGGTCACCACACCGGGGCCCTGCTTGCGCAGGTACATGGTCACCGGCTCGTCCTCTTCGGACGAGACGACGAGCTCCTTGAGGTTCAGGATGACGTCGGTGACGTCCTCCTTCACCCCGGGAACCGTGGTGAACTCGTGCAGCACGCCGTCGATGCGGATGCTCGTGACAGCAGCACCGGGAATCGACGAGAGCAGCGTGCGGCGGATCGAGTTGCCGAGCGTGTAACCGAAGCCCGGCTCCAGCGGTTCGATGACGAACCGGGAACGGGTCTCGGAGACCGCTTCCTCGGCGAGCGAGGGGCGCTGGGAAATCAGCACTGGGTTCTTCCTTCCTACAACGACGCCCGCTATTTGACGCCGTCAACAACAGCCAGTCGCGGAGACCGGCAAACGCACTCGGCACACCCTTCGCGCCGATGCGGGACCCGACCCGAGCCACTGTCCACGAGAGACAGTGGCTCGGAGAGGATCACTTCGAGTAGAGCTCGACGATGAGCTGCTCGGTGACAGGCGTGTCGATCTGCGCGCGCTCGGGCAGCTGGTGCACGAGGATGCGCAGGTTCGAGGGAACGACCTGCAGCCAAGCGGGAATCGGGCGGTCACCGAAGGACGCGCGCGCAGCCTCGAAGGGCAGCGTCGGCATGGACTTCGGCTTCACGTCGATGATGTCGAACTTCGACACCTGGTAGCTCGGGATGTTCACCTTCTGGCCGTTGACCAGGAAGTGGCCGTGCGCGACCAGCTGGCGAGCCTGGCGACGCGTGCGGGCGAGGCCCGCGCGGTACACCACGTTGTCGAGGCGAGCCTCGAGGATCTGGAGCAGGTTCTCACCGGTCTTGCCCGGACGACGAACCGCTTCCTTGTAGTAGCGGACGAACTGCTTCTCGAGGACGCCGTAGGTGTAGCGAGCCTTCTGCTTCTCCTGGAGCTGCAGCAGGTACTCGGACTCCTTGACCCGGCCACGGCCGTGCTGGCCGGGCGGGTACGGACGGCGCTCGAACGCCTGGTCCCCACCAACGAGGTCGACCTTCAGGCGACGCGAGATGCGCGTCGCAGGTCCCGTGTAACGAGCCATTAGTTCTTACTCCTCCCCGTGCCTCAGACCCGGCGCCGCTTGGGCGGGCGGCAGCCGTTGTGGGGCTGCGGGGTCACGTCCTGAATGGTGCCGACCTCGAGACCGGCGGCCTGCAGCGAACGGATCGCGGTCTCACGGCCGGAGCCGGGACCCTTCACGAACACGTCCACCTTGCGCATGCCGTGCTCGGCGGCCTTGCGGGCGGCGTTCTCGGCAGCCATCTGCGCCGCGAACGGCGTGGACTTGCGCGAGCCCTTGAAGCCCACGTGGCCGGCAGACGCCCAGCTGATCACGTTGCCCAGCGGGTCCGTGATGGACACGATGGTGTTGTTGAACGTGCTCTTGATGTGCGCTTGGCCGTGCGAGACGTTCTTCTTTTCCTTGCGCCGGACCTTCTTGACCCCGGCGCCCGTGCGGGACTTGGGTGGCATATCTGAGACGAACTCCTAAGTCGGTGACAAAGACGCGAGGTCTTACTTCTTGCCGGCCTTCTTCTTGCCGGCCACGGTCTTCTTCGGACCCTTGCGGGTACGGGCGTTCGTCTTGGTGCGCTGTCCGCGAACGGGCAGGCCGCGACGGTGCCGAAGACCCTCGTAGCAGCCGATCTCCATCTTGCGACGGATGTCGGCCGCGACCTCACGGCGAAGGTCACCTTCGACCTTGTAGTTCGTCTCGATGTGGTCCCGCAGCTTGGCGAGGTCGTCGTCCGACAGATCCTTGACCCGGAGGTCAGGGGAGATCTGGGTGGCGGTGAGCAGCTCCTTGGAGCGCGTACGACCGATGCCGAAGATGTAGGTGAGCGCGATCTCCATCCGCTTTTCGCGGGGGAGGTCTACGCCAGCGAGTCGTGCCATGTGGCGGTTAACTCCTGTCGATTACTTCCAGGTCTGCTCCTCGCCCGATTCCGGTGACTGACTCGCTGTCTGTCGTTCCGGCTGCTCTCACAGCCGGCGTCCCGGCCCCGGCCTGGAATCCGGGGGTGTCCGCACGCTTGAAGCCCTGCGTGCGGTAGGTGCGAGGAGTTTCTCGTTACTGCGTCATCGAAGATCTCGACGGGCGCGTGGTGGAACTGCTCAGCCCTGGCGCTGCTTGTGGCGCAGGTTCTCGCAGATCACCATGACCCGGCCGTGACGGCGGATCACCTTGCACTTGTCGCAGATCTTCTTGACGCTCGGCTGGACCTTCACGCCTGAGATCTCCTGCTACTGGAGGTCACTTGTAGCGGTAGACGATGCGCCCGCGGGACAGGTCGTAGGGCGAGAGCTCCACGACAACCCGGTCCTCAGGGAGGATGCGGATGTAGTGCTGTCGCATCTTGCCGCTGATGTGCGCGAGTACCTTGTGACCGTTCTCCAACTCGACCCTGAACATCGCGTTGGGGAGCGGCTCGACTACGCGGCCCTCGACCTCAATGGCCCCGTCCTTCTTGCCCATGTCCTCCGCGTTTCGTGACGGTGATAATAACCTTTGGGCGCGTTCCAGCCCGGTTCGATCTCACCTGCGAGGGCATGACTGAACCGGCGCGACGGATGCGCCACCTGACCAGTGTACGCAGTTCACTCCGGCAACCCAAATCGGCCCCTGTCAGGGCTGTCACCAGGCCGCACGCAGCTCGTCAGCAGCGATCGGAGCCTGGTGATCTCGTTGATCTCGGACTCGTGCGTGCCCAGCACGGACTTGAGCGTGCGGACCCGTTGAGCGGCGATCCTGCTGCCGTAGCCGGTGTCGTCAGAGCACTGCTGAGCTGCGTTGTTGAGCGCGAGGTCGCCGGATCCGATGCCGTAGCTCTCCATGCTCGGGTCGCCTGGCCCGCGCTGGGTGAACCCGGCCCGGTCGAGGCAGTGCAGCAAGGTCGCGGTGAGCGCTCTGGTCTCCGCGGCCTCAGGCCCGGACTTCAGGCGCTCGTCCCACTCGCGGACGACGGTGTCGTGCAGCGCCGTGATGCGAGTCACGGCGTCGACGTACTCCGGTCCGGCGTCGGACCGCGCTTTGCCACCACATCCGCCGTCGGCCGGCGGTGGCGGGCTGACGAAGTTCGGCCGGACGACCAGGACGTCGGCAAACGGCGGCCTGCACCGCTCGACGGCGGCGATGGCGTCGGCCAGGAAGATCCGGTCGGCGATCTTGTCGGGCGGGACGTCCTGATAGGTGAAGTCGGTGGCCGGCTTCGCGGCAGCACAGCCTGAAATGGAGATCAGTAGGGCGGACAGGACGAAACGGGTTACCCCCACAATGCCCCCAAGCATTGGACTCGCTCGTCACCTCGACCGTATCGGCGGTGGCAAACGAAATAGCCCCGCTCACCGTGTGGCGAGCGGGGCTACGTCCAAAAAGGCTTGGGGCACTTACTCTTCTGGCGCGGTGAGCACCCAGGGACCGTCCTCGGTGATCGCGACGCTGTGCTCCCAGTGCGCCGCACGAGTCCCGTCGAGCGTGATGACGGTCCAGCCGTCCTCCAGCTCCTGGGAGTCGTCGGTGCCGAGCGTCAGCATCGGCTCGATCGCGATGGCCATGCCGACCTTGAGCCTGGGGCCCTTGCCCGGCTTGCCGAAGTTCGGGAGGAACGGGTCCATGTGCATCTTGGAACCGATGCCGTGGCCGCCGTAGTCCGCGACGATGCCGTACTCGATGCCGTCGCGCTCACCCGACTCGATGGCCGAGGACTCGATGGCGAACGAGATGTCCGTGAGCCGCCCACCCGGCACCGCGGCCTCGATGCCCGCGAGCATCGACAGCCTGGTCGCCTCGGACAGCTTGTGGTCGGCCGGCGACAGCTCGCCGACGCCGACGGTGACAGCCGAGTCGCCGTGCCAGTCGTCGAGGATCGCACCGCAGTCGATGGAGATCAGGTCGCCTTCGGCCAGCACCTGCTTCTTGCTGGGGATGCCGTGGACGATCTGGTCGTTCACCGACGCGCAGATGCTCGCGGGGAAACCGTGGTAGCCCTTGAACGACGGGATGGCGCCGGCGTCCCGAATGGTCTGCTCGGCGATCTCGTCGAGGTCCCAGGTGGTCACCCCCGGCTTGACCGCGTCGACCACGTTGCGAAGCGCACGCGCCACGACCAGGCCGGAGGCGCGCATCGCCTCCAGCTGGCCGCGGGTCTTGATCTCGATCATGCTTTCACTGCCTGAAACGACAGAGCGAAGCCGGGAAAGCAGTCCACCAACACTCACTTCTCGCCGCGCAGCGAGTGCAGCGCGCGAGGGCACGCTCACTGATCTCGTCGATCTCACCGACGGCGTCGATGGAGATGACCTTCTCCGCGTAGTAGTCGAGCAGCGGCGCGGTCTCGTTGCGGTACACCTGCTGCCGGTGCCGGATGACCTCTTCCTTGTCATCCGTGCGCCCACGCGCGAGCAGCCGCTCCACCACGACGTCCTCGTCGACCCTGAACTCCAGCACCGCGTCGAGCGCGTGGCCGCCGACAGCCAGGAACTCACCCAGCTTGTCGGCCTGCGCGACGTTGCGCGGGAACCCGTCGAGCAGGAACCCGTCGGTCGCGTCCGGCTCTGCCAGACGCTTGCGCACCATCTCGTTCGTGATGGAGTCCGGCACGAGAGCGCCCTCGTCGAGGATGCTCTGCACCTCCAGCCCGAGCTCGGTCTGGTTGCTGATGTGTGACCGGAAGAGGTCGCCCGTCGAGATGTGCGGCACGCCGAGCTTGCGGCTCAGAACTTCAGCCTGGGTGCCCTTGCCCGCACCGGGCGGGCCAACGAGAACGAGTCGCATCTAGCGGAGGAACCCTTCGTAATTGCGCTGCATGAGCTGGCTCTCGATCTGCTTCACGGTGTCGAGACCGACGCCGACCATGATCAGAACCGCGGTGCCGCCGAACGGGAAGTTCTGGTTCTGGCCGTCACCGGTCAGGTCCAGGAACAGGTTCGGCAGGATCGCCACGATGCCGAGGTAGAGCGAACCGGGGAGCGTGATGCGACCCAGCACGAACTTGAGGTACTCGGCGGTCGGACGACCAGGACGGATGCCGGGGATGAAGCCACCGAACTTCTTCATCTCGTCAGCACGCTCGTCCGGGTTGAACGTGATGCCGACGTAGAAGTACGTGAAGAAGACGATCAGCAGGAAGTACGAGGCGATGTGCACCGGGCTCGACTGCTTGACCAGATGCGTCTGGACGAACGTCGAGAACCAGTTCGGCTCGGTGGAGGATCCCTGGGTGAGGCGCACGACCAGGTCCGGCAGGTAGAGCAGCGACGAGGCGAAGATGACCGGGATGACACCGGCCTGGTTCACCTTGAGGGGAAGGTACGTCGACGTGCCGCCGTACATGCGGCGGCCGACCATGCGCTTGGCGTACTGCACCGGAATGCGACGCTGCGCCTGCTCGACGTAGATGACGCTCGCGATGATGACGAGAGCGGCCACGACAACCAGCACGAAGGTGAGCCGGCTCGCGTCCTTGTCCCAGATGTTCTTGCCCTCGGCCGGGATGCGGGCGGCGATACCGGTGAAGATCAGCAGCGACATGCCGTTGCCGATGCCCTTCTCGGTGATCAGCTCACCCAGCCACATGATGACCGAGGTACCGGCGGTCATGGTGATGACCAGCACGGTGAGGGTGAAGATGCTGTCCTTGTTCGGAATGACGTCCTGGTCGCACTCACCGAACAGCTGCCCGCGCACCGCCAGGGCCACCAGACCGGTCGACTGCAGGATCGCCAGCCCGATGGTCAGGTACCGCGTGTACTGCGTCAGCTTGCCCTGACCAGCCTGTCCTTCCTTCTTCAACTGCTCGAACCGCGGGATGACCACGGTCAGCAGCTGGATGATGATGCTCGCGGTGATGTAGGGCATGATGCCCAGCGCGAACACGGACAGGTTGAGCAGTGCGCCACCGCTGAACAGGTTGATCAGCGAGTAGATGTTCTGGCCTTCAAGCTGTTCAGCACACGCCCGCACGTTCTTGAAGGACACGCCCGGCGCGGGCATGGTCGCTCCAAGCCGGTACACAATGATGATCCCGAGCGTGAAAAGGATCTTCTTGCGTAGATCCGGCGTCGCGAGAGCCGAGCGGAATGCGCCGAGCACGCGAACCTCCTGAGCGTTGCCGACCCCCAGGGACCGGCACATGCGGTAGATGGCAGGCCGAGGTAGGTAGCCACGACCAAGCGACCCGGAGGACATCCGGGTTCAGCCCGCAACACTAACAGCCCCCCACGACCTGGTCGTAGCCAGTGGCCAATCACAGGTTGCTGACCGTTGATCTCTCACCACACCGCTAGGCCATCTGGTGTAGTAATCCACCGGAATCCGTGCTACGAGCAGCGATTACGCCGAGCACGAACGTTTGCGGATCACCCAAAGTTCCCACAGAAATACTCGCGAAGCGAACCCGAGCAGCCCCCGCGCGAAGGCGCAGCCGAGCCAACCGCGAAGGCGAAGACATCCCAGTTGCTGGGGATGTCAAGCTGCAGCGTTGTTGATGTTGGTGTGGTGTGCCCAGGCGGTGGTTTCGTTGTAGGTGGTGCG
>NZ_VSRL01000030.1 GCF_012184385.1 Lentzea indica | reverse complement strand
ATGACCGCCGCGATCTGGCACAACCGCGCCACCGGCCAGCCCGTCACCCGATCCCTGATCGCCTACGACCACTGATCAGTTAGGACTTACTCGTCTAGATGACGAGGGCGCCCTCGATGCGGGCGACCATCGCGTCCTCGGCGTCCACCACGACACCGTCGGCCTCGGCGACCTCGCGGCAGATCGCGAGCACGGCGCGCGGGAACGATGCCGCGTCCTCCGGCGAGCGGGCCGCGAGGATCTTCATCGAGCGGCGCAGGGCTTCCAGGACGAGCGGCTCGATCTCCTCGTCGGTGCCGGCGGGCACGGACGGGCGGGCGGCGCCCAGGACGACGCGCAGGTCGGGCGACAGGTTCGCGAGCGCGCGCAGGCCGGCGAACCGCTCCTCCAGCACGGGGCCGGGGTCGGCGTGGGAAACCAGCAGCATCGCGCCGTACACGGCGGTGCGCAGCGTGCGGCTCTCCTCGTCGGTGTAAAAGATCATGGGCCCTACTCTATGTCGGGACGTCGGTGAACGGTTGTGGCCGTTCCGGCACTTGTTCCGGAACGGTGAGCCCCGGAAGCGTGACCTGCATGAAAACGTTTCGCAGGTGCGCGCTCGCCACGGCCGCGGTCTTGATATCAGGACTCGTGGTCACGCCGGCGGTTGCCTCCCCACCGGCAAATGAGACCACCCTCATCACCGGCGACCGCGTGCAGGTGGTCGCCCGGCAGGGCAAACCACCGAACGTCGTCGTCAAACCCGCTCCTGGGCGCGAGCGGATGCCGTTCCTCAAGACCGTGGACGAGGGCAAGGTGTCGGTCATCCCGTTCGACGCGCAGCAGCTCGTCATCAACGGTGTGCTGGACGCGAAGCTGTTCGACGTCACCAAGCCGACGAGCAAGGTCATCATCCGCCACTCCGACGAACAGCTCACGTCCGTGAAACTCACCGGCAGTCTGTGGCACCAGATCAACCCGGACGCCCCGAACCAAACCGGCGAGCTGCCCGGCATCTCGAAGATCAGCCCTGACCGAATCCTCAAGCCGCTCGACCACGACAGCGTCCGGCAGATCAAGGCACCGAGGGCCTGGCAGCGCGGCCTCACCGCGAAGGGCGTCAAGGTCGCCGTCCTCGACACGGGAGTGGACCAGGACCATCCCGACCTGAAGGGCCGCATCAAGGCCACCAAGGACTTCACCGAGCAGGACGACGTCACCGACGAGCGCGGCCACGGCACGCACGTCGCGGGCATCATCGCCGGCTCGGGGCCCGAGCCGGGTACGGCACCGGAGGCGGACCTGCTGATCGGCAAGGTGTGCGGGCCGTACTCCTGCGAGGAGTCGGCGGTCATCGAGGGCATGCGGTGGGCGGCGGAGCAGGGCGCCAAGGTCGTCAACCTCAGCCTCGGCGGTGACACGACGGACGGCACCGACGAGTTGAGCCTGGAGCTGAACTCGTTGAGCGCCAAGTACAACACGCTCTTCGTTGTCGCGGCGGGCAACGAAGGCGGTGCGGAGTCGGTGAGCACGCCGGCAGCGGCGGACGCGGCGCTGGCGGTCGCGAGCGTCACGAAGGACAACCAGCTCAGCTACTTCTCCAGCCGCGGCCCGCGCACGGACGGTGCCGTGAAGCCGGAGATCAGCGCACCGGGCCACGCCATCGCGGCGGCGCGTGCCCGGGGCACGTCCATGGGCTACCCGATCAACGACCGGCACACCCTGGCCAGCGGCACGTCGATGGCGGCGCCGCACGTGACGGGCGCGGCGGCGATCCTGGCAGGGCAGCACCCCGACTGGTCGCCTGCCCGCCTCAAAGCCGCGCTCACCGGCACCGCGGATCCGATCAACGCCACGGTGTTCGAGCAGGGCACCGGCATCGTGAACGTCGACAGGGCAACGAAAACGCAGCTCACCGCCGAACCCGCCACGCTGAAGCTGGGCACCGGCACGATCACCTACCGCAACGACAGCAGCGCGAAGATCAAGCTCTCGCTCAGCCTCCCCGGCAACGTCAAAGCCGACCGCACCACGATCGAGGTACCGGCCAGGAGCACCGCGACCGCGACGTTCACAGCGACGAAACCAGGCGCAGGCGGCGTGATCACCGCGCGCGACAACAACAACGTCATCCGCACGGCTGTGTCGACACAAAGCAACACGCAAGCCGTCGGCCAGATCAAGGTGCAGTCGATCGACCGCCAAAGCTCCCCGAACGGCACGGGCGGCTACGGGTTCCTGGTGGCAATGGCCAACCACGACAACAAGAAGCTCTACGCGGGCGGCATCGCCAACGGCCGCGCGCTGCAGGGCGAGATACCGCAAGGCCGCTACACGATCTACACCTGGGTACCGAGCCCGATCGACGGCCGTCCGCCGTGGGAACCGTCGCAGACACTCGTGACCAAGGACGTCACGGTCGGCCAGGACGGCGCCGAAGTCACCCTGGACGCCCGCCAAGGCCAACGACTCCAGGGCACGGTCAACGGTGCCGGCGGAACCGGCCTCGTCGGCACGAGCCTCGGCACCCCGAACGGATCGGCGTTCGCGAGCCAGGGCGACGAGGTCTACGTGGTTCCCGGCAGCGCGCAGGGCATGATCTACACGGCCGTGCAGTACCTCAGGAACGTGCCCGGCAGCGCCAACTGCAGCGGCACGACCACCCCGTGCGCGATCGCGCTCAGCAAGGAAAACGCTGTCACCCCAACGCTTCCCAAACCGGCCGACGCCGACTTCGCCAAGGTGACCGCCAAGATCGGCGCGCCAACGGCCACCGGCGACTGGGTCACGTTCACCGAGCACCCGCTGTCCACGCCACCACCGGGAGACGCCGCCGGCGACATCCGGTTCCCCGGCACCCACACGACGTACTACCACTCGGCCGGCGACCTCGAATGGTGGTCGGCTCAGGTCGTGGACCAGCAGGTGCTGCAAGCGCAGACCTGGCGCAAGTACGCCAACGGCCAGGCGTACGAGGAGAAGTGGAGCCAGAGCGTCCGAGGCCCCGCCGTCACGTCGACAAGGCATCAGCGCACCGGCAACATGATCACCGCGAACATCGCACTGCTGTCCGACTCGACCCCCGGCCACTACGGCATCGCGGGTGACCAGGGCCTGGAGGGCCACACCGAGCTCCACCGCAACGGCAAGCTCGTCGACGGCCTCACGCATCCGGACGGTGGCGTCTTCCAGGTGCCGCCGGGCAAAGCCAGGTACCGCCTCGAAGCCGCCACGGACCGGGTCCGGACGGCCTGGGAGTTCGACTCGGAGGAAGGCACCGGCCCGCTCCCTCTCACCGCGGTCCGGTTCGAGGCGCGCGACGGCGGCAACCTCCCGTTCCGCCTGGACAAGACCGCCACGGCCGGTCGGACCAAGAAGCTCACCGTGGACGTGTCCTACGACGACGGAAAGACGTGGGAGCGAGGGTCGTACGTCCTGCTCGGCGACCGCGGGGTTCTGCTGAGCGTGAAATCGGGTCCGGTTTCCCTGCGAACACGTGTGATGGACGTCTACGGCAACTCAGGCGCACAAACCATCATCCGTGCGTTGACATAGATTGGAAATGACAACTCAGGAGGATGAGCGATGACGACCACCGCGGCCCGGCCCCGCATCACGGTACGGCGCGTGGTCTTCACGCTCGTCCTTCTGACGGTGACCACGCTGCTGTTCTGGGTGCCGTTCGAGGGCCTGTTCGCGGCGAGCGCGGAGTGGCCGGACCCGGTCCGCCCGATCGCCGCGATCGTCTTCGCGGCCGGTGCCATCGCCATGATCGTGCTGTTCACCCAGCGCAACAGCGACCGTGCCGCACGGATCTCCCAGTTCCTGCTCGGTTTCGTCTGGATCGCGTTCGTCTGGACGTTGATCACCGACGTGCTGAGGCTCGCACTCGCGCTGGGCGGCGTCGAGAACCCGTTCCGCTCCCGCCTGATCGCGGTCCTGCTCGCCGTGCTCATCGTCACCGTCACGATCTACGGCGTCTACGAGGCCATGCGCGTGCCGCGGATCAAGCGCCAGGACGTCGCCATCCCCCGCCTCGACCCCGCGTTCGACGGACTGACCGTAGCGGTCATCACCGACACCCACTACGGCGCCATCAACCGCACGAAGTGGTCGCGGGGAATGGTCGACGCGGTCAACAAGCTCAACGCCGACGTCGCCGTGCACGTCGGCGACATCGCGGACGGCACTGCCGAGCAGCGCCTGGAACAGGCCACCCCGCTCGGCGACGTCAACACCCAGCACCGCTTCTACATCACCGGCAACCACGAGTACTACTCGAACGCGCAGGGCTGGATCGACCTCATGACCCGCCTGGGATGGAAGGCCCTGCACAACGAGCACCACACGCTGGAGCGCGGCGATGCCCGCCTGGTGTTCGCGGGCATCGACGACATCACGGCCGACCACTCGGGCGAGCCCGGCCACGCCGCCGACCTCGCCCTCGCACTGCGCGGGGCCGATGACACCGCCCCGGTCGTGCTGCTCGCGCACCAGCCGTCGGAGATCCGCAAGGCCGTCGACGCGGGCGTGGACCTGCAGCTGTCCGGGCACACGCACGGCGGCCAGATCTGGCCGTTCCACTACCTGGTGCGGCTGCAGCAGCCGGTCGTCGCCGGCCTGAGCAGGCACAGCGACCGCACCCAGCTCTACACCAGCCGCGGCGCCGGGTTCTGGGGCCCGCCGATGCGCGTGTTCGCGCCGAGCGAGATCACCCTGCTGACCTTGAAAGCGGGCTGACTCTCACAGGCCGGTGAGGTGCCCGCTGTCGTTGAACCTGACGAGCCTCGGTGACTTGCCGGTCGTGTAGCGGATGACCGTCAGCGCGGCGTTGTCGTGGTTCAGCGTCAGCCACCGCTCTGGCGGGGCGTCCAGCGCGTCCCGGACCAGCCAGCTGATCAGGAACGAGTGCGTCACCACCAGCACCGGGCCGTCGCCGGGACGCGCGAACCGCGTCTCGGCCTCATGCGCCAGGGCGGGCCCGCGAGTGCGCTCCGACTCGGGGAACTGGTCGAAGAACTCGTCGTGATCAGGGACGAAGTGCGGCACGTAGTCGTCGGCCGCTGCCTCGACCCTGCACGGCACGCGCAGCACTCCGGCGATGATCGACGCGGTTTCGGTGGCACGAGGCAGCGGACCGTGGTGAACGGCCGCGAAACCCGTGCCGCGCAACCGTTCCGCGAGCAGCTCGGCCTGCTTTCGACCGCGTGCGGTCAGCCGGGACTCGTCCTTCGTCGCCTCACCGTGCCGGACCAGATGCAAATCTCTCGTCACGCCGTGCAGTCTGCCTTGATGGCACTCGCGGCGTGATGGGCGTAGGTGGGTCCGGAGCTGTTCCAGTCCTGACCTCGGGTGAGCAGCTGCACGGTGAGGTTTCCGCTGGCCTTGAACTTCCCCGCGCTGACCCACTGGCCGCGCTTGTCGACCTGCTTGATCGCGAACGACGCCATCGGGGTGCCGCCGACGCCGTTGCGGTCGAAGATGTAGTACACGGTCGGGTTACCCCCGACCTCCTCGAGGTTGCCGTTCGGGATGTGCACCGACACGTCGCACGTGCCCGACGCGGCGAACGTCCACATGCCGTACGCGGAGCTGTCGTCACGGCGTGCATCGCCGGACATCGGGATCGACACGAAGGTCGAGCCGCACTTGCCGTCCCCGTGGTCGACCCAGCCCTTCCTGCCGTCGCGGTACGAGCCGACGTTGGTGTAGCCGCCGCAACCGGGGCCCGTCGTGAACGACTTGGCACCACTGGGAGCCCGGTTGCCGTCGTTCGCGGGCGGTGGCCCGGCCGGTGTCGTCGTCGGGATCAGGCCCAGCATGGAGGACGCGAGCGTCGGGTTCATGCTGTTCGACGGCGCCGCAGAGGACTCGTCCGGCAACGCCTCCGGCGGCGTGATCAGGCCGGGCACGTAGCTGTGCGAGGGCTGCGCGAGGTCCGTGCCGCCGTCGCCCGACCCGCCACCGAAGGACACGATCGCCACTCCCGCGAGGACTAGGAGTGCGGTCACGGCGGCGATCGCGGCGATGCGCGGGTTGAGCGGACGGCCCGGTGGCTTCTCCTCCGGCACCGGCAGATCACCGGCCGAGGCCCAGCGTTCGCGGCCCCTGGCGCGCGCGGCCTCCATCAACACTGGGTCCGGCGCCAGATGGCGCTCGGTCGGTGGTTCGTCGGGGAACTCGGTGGGCACGGAGCGCAGTGTGCCAGGGACACAGGGCCACTCGAACGCGTGGTTCTTTCACGAACGTGTCGTTTGAACTCAATGCACCGCACGCTGTGTAGGCCGCTCGGTCGTTTCGTCTACGTTCCGTCACAACGACTGACCAGCAGGGTCCTCGAAAATTGACTGGTGAGTCAAGCTAAGTACCGTCCCGCACCTGCGCACACCGGGCCCGCGGGCCGGAAAAACCGGATCTTGTCCCGGTTTCCTGGTCACGGTCGTGAAACACCTGCGAAACGCCTTGGTCTCGCGGCGTTTCAGAGGGTGCTTTGCCCGCTGTGGCACGAGGTTTAGGGTGCCCGGCATGTCAGGTAGACAGGTAGTCGTGCTGCTGGCCGCCCTCGTGGCCGGCTGCGGCACGACGATCCAGGGTTCCCCCGTCGCCGCTCCGTCGTTACCCACGGCGTCGCCATCGCAGACCGTGACCGTGGTGACGCCACCGCCGAGCAGCAGCGCCGCACCCCCGCCGTCCTCCGCTCCCCCGCCTCCACCGCCACCGGCGAAGTTCGGCAATCCCAACGGCACCGCCGCGGTGCCACCGGAAGCCGCCGCCGAGGACACCTCCAAGCCCACCCGCGTGATCGGCACCGGCACGCCCGCGAGCTGCACATCGCAGGCCGTGGTCGACGCGGTCGCCGCCGGCGGGATCATCACGTTCAGCTGCGGGCCGAACCCGCTCACCATCCCGATGGCCGCCACCGCGAAGGTCCGCACGAACTCCGGCGCGAAGGTCGTCGTCGACGGCGGCGGCCGGATCACGTTGAGCGGCCAGGGACAACGCCGTGTGCTCTATCAGAACACCTGCGACAAGGCGCTGGGCATCACGACCTCGCACTGCCAGGACCAGGACGCGCCGACGCTGGTCGTCCAGAACATCACTCTCGCCGACGGCAACTCGACCGGTGACGCGGCCGAGGGCGGTGGCGGCGGCGCGTTGTTCGTGCGCGGCGGCCGGCTCAAGGTCGTGAACTCCCGCTTCTCCGGCAACAAGTGCGATGCCACCGGCCCCGACCTCGGCGGTGCGGCGATCCGCGTGCTCGACCAGTTCCGCGACGGACCCGTGTACATCACGAGCAGCACGTTCGAAGGCGGTGTGTGCTCCAACGGCGGTGCGTTGAGCAGCATCGGCACGTCGTGGGTGGTGCTCAACAGCCTGATGAAGGGCAACAAGGCCATCGGCCGTGGCGCCAACCCGGCGCGCGGAGGCACGCCGGGCGGCGGCAGCGGTGGTGCGATCTACAACGACGGCAACACGTTCACCCTGCGGGTCGTGGGCTCGCTGATCGAGGACAACCAGGCCAACGAGGGCGGTGGCGCGGTGTTCTTCGTCAGCAACGACAACTCGGGCAGCATGTCCGTGGAGGGCTCCACGTTGCGCCGCAACCCCAGCCTCGGCTTCGAGACCATCAAGGGGATCTTCTACCTCGGCGCGGGAGACAAACCGAAGGTCACGGCCTCGACGATCCAGTGACCCTGCCCGCCACCAGCAACAGCGCCAGCCCGAGCACGCACATCGTCAGGCTGAACCCGTAGACCCAGCGGAAACCGAGCTGCTGGGACGCGCCGAGCAGCGCGCCCGCGATCATGCCGCCGACGATCTGGGTGTTGCTGAACATCGTCGACGCGTGGCCTGGGCGGCCGAGGTCGAGGCTCTGGAAGTAGGTGAGGCCCACACCCATCACGAGCGAGATGACGGTGGCGTGCAACAGCTGTGCGGCCATCACCTGCCAGACAGCGTCGGTGAACAGCATCAGGCCGTGGTAGCTCAACGCGATCACCGCGCCCACGAGCACGAGCTTGTGCTGCGACATGCGGTTCGCCAACGACCCGAACCACAGGATCATCGGGATCTCCAGCGCCGCGCAGAGCCCCATCGCGAGACCGGCGTCTCCCGCGGTGCCGTGCAGCTCGGTCGTGACGAACAGGGGCAGGCCGCTCACCGCGAGCCCGACCGCGCCCTGCAGGAACACGAACGCCGCGGCGACGACCGACATCCCGCCACGCGACGGCCCGGTCTCCTCCTCCTCGACCTTCTCCTCCGGCTCGGCCACGGGGACCGGGAGGGTGAAGGCGAGCACCGCGACGCCGAGCTGCAGCAACGCCGTGGCGGTGAAGAGCCCGACCCACCCGGTCTCGGCGACCATCAGCGCGGCCAGCGGCGGCCCAGCCACCCACGCGACGGACAGGAGCGTGCGCAGGACGCTGACCATCATCGACGGTCCCCGCGAGACCGCGCGGCCGTAGGCGAAGATCTGCGGGAGCAGCGAGGACGTGATCGCCACGAAGATCACGGACGTGCCGAGCAGGAACCAGTAGTCGCGCAGCACGGCGAAGAGGCCGTAGCCGATCGCTCCGGAGACACCGCCCGCGACGAGGAGGTACCGGCGTTGCACCCGGCCGTCCGACAGCTTGCCCATGATCGTGCTGGCGAGCACGGACGCGAGCGGGCTCGCGATCAGGAACGCACTCAGCTGAACCGGCGTGACCTTGACCTCGGAGGTCAGGAACAGCGAGTTGAACGGCATTGCGAACGCCATCGAGACGCCGGAGACGACGCTGATGACGGAGAGTTGGAGGAACGTCCGGGAAAGGAGCGGCGAGGAGGATCGCTCGCTGAGTGCCGTCACCACGCCATCGTGCGTGTTGACTGGTGAATCAGGAAACCAGATTTCTCATGATGCGGGCAAGATCTCACACAACGACGATCGCGCCGTCCCTTCGGTGATCTGCACCACCCCTGAGCAGCCCGGATCCGGTCATTTCGACGACCTGGCAACCGCCGAAGAACATGCTCGGAGCGCGGAAGAACGTCACCGGAAGCTCGCTTTCCGGTTTGATTCCCGGTTCCACGTGAAGATGATCTCCACTGAGGTGCAGGCGTGGCGCGTCGACGGCGACCTGGGCCGGCATGCCGCGGTCGAGGACGTTCACGAGCACCTGCAGGATCGCGCCGCAGATCCGGCTGGAACCCGCGCTGCCGAGCACCAGTTCGGCACCGCCGTGGTTGGTCACCACGGTCGGCGCCATCATCGACGGCAACCGGTCGCCCGGCGCGTGGCTGAAGAACCCGTCCGGTGACAGGTCCTCCTCCCCCATCATGTTGTTCAGGTGCACGCCGGCGATGGAGATCCCCGAGCCCGCGCCGTTCGTCGTCGTGACCGAGCACGCCGTGCCGTCGGCGTCCAGAACCGAGATGTGCGTGGTGGAGCCGAGGCGGTTCAGGTGCGTCTTCGGCGTGGCCATCGCGCGAATGAGGTCCTGCTGCGACGGGTTGTCCGGCAACGCTTCCAGCATCTGCGTGAGCAGCGCGCCACCCGCCGCGGGTGGCGGGTTCGTGTGGATGTCACGGCCACGGTGCCGCACGTGCAACGGCTCTCTGAGCGCGACTTCGTAGGCCGCGAGGTCCGCTTTGGTGAGGCCGCCGCCGTTCGAGGTGATCGAGTCGGCGATCGCGACCGCGATGTCGCCGGTGTAGAACGGGGCCGCGCCGTCGCTGCCGAGCCGTTCGAGGGCGTCGGCGAGCTCGGGCTGGACGAGGAGCTCGCCTTCCTCGAAGGCGTTGAGGCCCGCGCTGTGGGCGAGCGGCAGCAGCAACGACGTGACGTAGGCCTGGTACCGGTTGACCCGGTGGCCTTCACGGGCGTGCTTCGCCGCGATGGTGACAAGTTCGTGCAACGGCGCCCTGCCGTAGGTGGCGGCCTTCGCGGCACCGGCGGGCATGCCGTAGGCGGCCACGGACGACGGTCCCACGTGGAATTCCTGCTGCGCGTCACCGAAGTGGACGATGATGGGGTCGAGCGGGGCCTTGTCGCCGTTGCTGTCGCGCCCTGGGGCCTCGGCGGAGAAGTCGAGCAGCACAGGGGTTTCACCGGCCGGTGCGATCATCATGTATCCGGCGGCGCCGAGACCGGTCAGCAACGGCTCGGTGACGCACGACGTGAGCATCGCCGCGACGGCCGCGTCCACGGCGTTCCCACCGGCACGCAGCATCGCCGCGCCCGCCTGTGCGGTGAGCGGGTGGCCCGCCGCGATCGCGCCTCGCACCGTTGACCTCCACGAAGAGAAGGCAAACAACGGTAGACCTGTATGCGATCAGCGAGCCACCCGACCCGCTTTCTACTTCTTCGTCGCGGTGTAGTTCCGGAAGTTGATGTAGGTGTCGAGGATGTCCGACGACGCGCTCTCGACGGACCGGTAGATGCCCCACTTCGGGCGGACGTAGTCGCCCTCGTCCGGGATCCGGACGCCGGAGCGCTTGCCCTGCACCGCGATCGGAGCGTTCGCCCCCGTGCCGTTGCGCAGCACGAAGCCGACCGTGCCGCTGGAGCCCGGCGTGATCGTCCACTCGACGGTGACCCACTTGTCGCGCAGCGGGGCCAGGTTCGTGGAGGCGATGTCCGGTGCGCCGGACGTGGCGAACGCGCGCGCCCGGATGGTCTCGGTGCTACCGCTGCGGCTCAGCGACAGGGTCGTCCACGGGCCGCCGTTGGTCTTGGGCGTCTTGGTCTGGAAGATGTGCGTGAATTTGCTGGTGCCGTGCAGCGAGGACGGCATGTACATCTCGTACGAGATGACCCACGTCTCGCCGTTCTTCATCTTGATGGCGCTGCCGTTGCTGACCATGCCCTTGGACTCGGTGCGCTGGCGGTCGCCGCCGCCGGTGGTGTCGCGGTCGTCCTTCCAGATGTTGAACCGGTAGTGGTCGCCCTCGACGACGATGTACTTGCCCTTGCGGCTGGGGAACTTGTTGCCGCGGTCGACCTCGATGCCCTCGAACGCCTTGAGGCCGTCGGTCTGCGGGTTGGGGTTCCACGCGGGAGCGAGAGCGGCCGCGGGGCTCACGGTGACGAGCATCAGGGCTGCGGCCGTGAGGGCTGCCCTGCGGGTGATGCGCGATTCCATCGTTCGGTGCGTCCTTCCTGGCGGCGTACGACAGGGGAGCACATCGGGCGGCGGAGAGCGATGTCCTTACGTCACCGAAGGTAGGAGGTCTTGGCCTGCGGTGTCAACGAAAGTGCCACCGAATGACGGAAGTTGCCAAGATTCATCGGAGCTTGAGCGCCACCGAGGGTTGAGGGGCCGGGCGAAACGGGTATTTCGACGACCATGGAGTGGATCACTCGGCTGATGGAGACGCTGGGCTCACCCGGCGCGGGGCTGGCGGTCGCGCTGGAGAACGTGTTCCCGCCGGTGCCGAGCGAGGTGATCCTGCCGCTGGCCGGGTTCACCGCCGGTCAGGGCAAGATCTCGCTGATCGCGGCGGTCCTGTGGACCACAGCGGGCTCGGTCGCCGGCGCGCTCGTGCTGTACGGCCTGGGCGCGTGGCTCGGGCTGGAGCGGATGCGGCGGATCGCGGACAGGCTGCCGTTCGTCACGGTGTCCGATGTGGACAAGGCCGACGAGTGGTTCGACAAGCACGGCATCAAAGCCGTGTTCGCCGGCCGGATGGTGCCGGTCGTGCGCAGCCTGATCTCCATCCCCGCCGGGGTGTCCGGGATGCCGATCGCGAAGTTCACGCTCTACACCGCGGCGGGCAGCCTGGTGTGGAACACCGCGCTGATCCTCGCCGGCTACGCGCTCGGCGAGAACCACCAGCTGGTCGACCGCTACCTGGGCTGGGTCTCGACGGCGGTGCTGGTCGCGCTGGCCATCGCCATCTCCTGGTTCGTGATCTCCCGCGTCACAGCACGCCGTTCGTAGACCACCGACGCCAGCGCGATCGCCAGGCCCGCCAACGACAGTCCGACACCCACCCACGCCGTGGAGGTGTAACCCCAGCCCGCCGCGATGGCCAGGCCGCCGAGCCACGCGCCCGCGCCGTTGGCGACGTTGAGCGACGAGTGGTTGGACGAGGACGCGAGCGACGGCGCGTCCGGCGAGGCGTCCATCAGCCGGATCTGCAGGGCGGCCGCCAGGATCTGGATGACGAAGCCCAGCAGGAACAGGAAGAGGAACATGAGGACCGGAGTGCTCGCGGTCAGTCCGAAAAGGACCAGGATCACGCACACCGCGATCAGGCCGCCGAACACCGAGCCCATCGCGGACCGGTCCACGAACCGGCCGCCGAACGTCGCGCCGAGCGTCATGCCGAGGCCGAACACCGCGAGCATCCACGGCACGACCGAAGCGGGCAGGCCGGCGACCTCGGTCGTCAGCGGGGCGACGTAGGAGTAGACGGCGAACATGCCGCCGAAGCCGATCATGCCGGTGAAGATCGCGAACCACACCGTCGGGCGGCCGAACGCGCGGACCTCGCTCTTCATCGACGCGCCTTCGACCCTCTGCAGCCTCGGCACCCAGAGCGCGATCGCCGCCGCCGTGATCACCGCGATCACCGCGACCGCGAGGTACGCGGTGCGCCAGCCGATCTGCTGGCCTGCCGCCGTTGCGAGAGGTACGCCAACGAGGTTCGCCACGGTCAGTCCGACCATGACACGCGCGACCGCTGTGCCGCGCCGTTCGGGAGCAACGAGCGTGGCGGCGACAACGGCCGCGATACCGAAGAACGCGCCGTGCGGCAGCCCGGCGACGAACCGTGCCACCAGCAACAACGTCTTGTCCTGAGCGGCGGCCGACAACCCGTTGCCCAGGGCGACCGCGAGCATCAGGCCGATCAGCATGCCCTTGCGCGGCAGCTTGGCCCCGAGCACCGCGATCAGCGGCGCGCCGACGACGACTCCGGCGGCGTAGAGGCTGATGGCGTGGCCCGCCTCGTAGTCGGGGATGTGGAAGGTCTCCGCGATCTGCGGCAGCAGTCCCATCGTCGCGAACTCGGTCGTACCGATGCCGAACCCGCCGAGCGCGAGAGCGGCCATGGCGCGGGTGGTGTTCACTGCTGCTCCGAGGCTCGGGTTAGTTAGCTACCGGAACGATTTTACGGTCGTTCTGACGCGCTTCAGAAGCCTCTGGCGCGGTGAAGCCCATCACGCCTGAACGAGATGAGGGGAGCTTTCATCAACCTCAGGCTGATGAAAGCTCCCCTCATCAAGAGAGCACGCGGTGGATCAGATGCCGAATTGGATCAGATCCTGGGGACCTCGACGAAGGTCCTGCCGTTGAGCGGCTGCGGCGCACGGGCGTTGCCCGCGGTGAACAGCCCCTGGAAGCGCGCGATGGTCGCGGCCGTCACGTGCTGCTCGCCGGTGAGGTACCACTCGACACCCTCGGTGAACGGCGCCGTGGTGAGCGAGCCGGTGTAGTGCAGCGTGTGGTGGTTGAGCGGCAGCAACCGGTTGAGGTTGACGGGCTCGATGTCCACCGGCTCACCGCACTCGGGCGCGAGCTTCGCCAGGACGTCGTCCACGACGGAGTGTGACCCGATGACCAGCGGAACGCCGACCACCAGCAGCTTGCCCGCCGCACTGCGGTGCACCAGGTGCATCTCCAGCGGCGTGTTGCGGCCGAGGAACTGGTGCTCGGACGGCGTGTGGAAGTGGAACTGCACCAGGTCGTACCGGGTGCCGGCGACGGTGACGTGGCCCGATCCGGGCTCGACCTCCGCCTCCTCCGTCTCCTCGTGGTCGCGGGTCGTGCAGCCGTCCGGCTTGTCCGCGTCCTTGCGGATGTACTTCAACTCCAGCGCGGAGACCCCGTACGTGACGTCGAGCTTGGGCGCGTGCGGATCGAACCGGATCGCGTTGGGCGTGACGTTGACGGGACTCTGCTTCGGTGTCCCCGACTCAGCCGTGCCAACCGCGAAGAAGGTCGCGGCGAGCACAAGCGGCAAGAGAGCCGGAAGGGACCGTCGTAGGTTCATTCGCTCACTTTTCACCCGATCGAGTGAAAAGGGCACCGAAGTGTGGCCACGCTCTCACGGTTCCGTATTAATTCCCGGTCTCAATTGGACTCCAGCCCTCTATAGCGCCTGGTCAACGGGGGAGATCTGGACGACTTCGGGGCAACGATTGGTGAACAAAGGCGTTCTTGATCTCGATTGTCCGATTCGCTCATATTTGCCGGTTTCGAATTGAGCGACCTGGCTCGCCACAAGTTCAACGCGTGCTACAGGATTGACTGATGGGGTTGAGCGAGCTCATCGCGAAGTACGAGGTACCGGGAGCACAGGTCGCCGTGCTGGCCAACGGGGAGATCCAGGACGAGGCCGCAGGCGTGCTGAGCCTGCACACCCAGGTCGAGACCACGACCGACTCGGTGTTCAAGATCGGCTCGATCACCAAGATCTGGACGGCCACACTGATCCAGCAGCTGGTGAACGAAGGCGTTCTGGAGCTCGACCGTCCCGTCCGCGACCACCTGCCCGGTTTCCGGCTGAGCGACCCGGCCGCCACCTCGGCGCTGACCGCCCGCCACCTGCTCACCCACACCGGCGGCATCGACAGCAACCACTTCACCGACACCGGCACCATCGAGGAGTTCGTCGCCGCCCTCGCCGACGCGGACCACTGGTTCCCGCCCGGCACCGTCTTCTCCTACTCCAACAGCGGGTTCGTGGTGCTCGGCCGGCTCGTGGAGGTGTTGCGCGGCAAGCCTTTCCACGACGTGCTGCGCGAGCGTCTGGTCACGCCGCTGGGTCTGCGCACCGTCGCCACCAACGCGGACGAGGCGATCCTGCACCGCGCCGCGGTCGGTCACGTCGAGTCCGTGCCCACGAAGAAGTGGGCGGTCGCCTTCTCCACGGCACCCAGCGGCTCGCACCTCGCGATGAGCGCACGCGACCTGCTGGAGTTCGTCCGCCTGCACCTCACCGACCCGGCGC
Source organism: Lentzea indica (assembly GCF_012184385.1). GTDB lineage: Bacteria > Actinomycetota > Actinomycetes > Mycobacteriales > Pseudonocardiaceae > Lentzea > Lentzea indica. The sequence continues at coordinate 44,161 of NZ_VSRL01000030.1, read as the reverse complement.
TCGCGGCACTGCGCGAGCCCCAGCTCGACTCGGTCCCGGACTTCGGCGACGGCGTCGCCGGCTGGGGACTCGGCTGGATGCTGTACCCCGGCGGCGTCATCGGCCACACCGGCGTCTCCAAGGGACAGAAGGCTTTCCTGCGCGTCGACCCGTCGGCTGGTCTGGCGGTGGCCGTGCTGACCAACAGCACGAACGGCGAGCAACTGGCCCACGAGATCTTCAGTGAGGCAGGCATCGAGGCGGAACCACCACCTGTCCCGCCCTCGAACCCCGCACCCGTTGACGACTGGATGTGCGGCACCTACCGCAACACCCTGTACGACATCACCCTGACGATCGAGGACGACCAAGCGTTCCTGATCTACCGCCCGCGCAACGAACTCGCCGCGTCCTTCCTCGGCAAGCCCGAGAACCGCGTCGAGGTCGTCCGCCTGGGCGACAGCACGATCATCACCACCGACGGCCGGCGGGTCCACTCCCTGGTCGGCTCCGACGAGAACGGCCGCGCCAACTTCCTGCACAACGGCGCCGCCGCGTGGAGGATTGCCTGATGGTCACCGTCGCCGACGTCCGCGCCGTGGCACTGTCGTTGCCACGCACCACCGAACACCTCATCCGCGACCGCGTGAAGTTCCGCGTTGGCCAGATCGTCTACGCGGCCCTCTCCCGCGACGAAACCGTGCTGGGCTTCGGCTACCCACGAGAGGAACGCGAAGCCCTGGTCGCGAGCGACCCCGTCAAGTTCGCGTTCCCGAGCCAGTCCGACATGCGGTTCCAGTGGGTGCACGCCTCCATGGCCGAGCTCGACGTCGAGGAGATGACCGAGCTCGTCATCGGGGCTTGGACGATGTGCGTGCCCAAGAAGGTGATCCGCGCCCACCTCGGTGAGGATTATCTTTAGTCAACACTGAATCTATAGAGCTGGCTGTCCTTCAGCGCACAGGCAGCCGACCCCTCGTTCGATCCACTCCTGCCCTGCCCACTCGGGGTGCCGCTCGACCAGCACCGCACGCACCTCGGCCACGACGTCCGCTTCCTTCATCGCCGAGTCGCGCCGGCGCCAGGTCTCGTCCCGCAACTCGCGCAGGTAGTCCCGCACGCCCTCCAACACCTCCGGACCACCTGTTGTCCCGTGCCCCGGCACGACGACCCGAGGCTCCGCGGCGATCAACCGGCCCATCACCTCGATCCACGCGATGCCGGACACGTCGGTGTCGTGCGGCGGGAACCACGGGAAGATCGCGAACTGCCCGGTCTCGGCCAGGTCGCCGGTGAACAGCACGCCCGCGTCCGGCACCTCGATCACCTGGTCTCCCAGCGTGTGCCCGCGCCCGGTCGGCCGCAGCACAACGGTCCGGCCGCCGAGATCGAGTGAGTGCACCCCGTCGAACACCACGTCCGGCACGGGGATCGTGACGTCCGCCAGCCGTTCGGCGATCGCGCCACCGAGCCCGCGGAACATCTCCAGGTAACCGGATCCCTTGCGCGCCAAGTCATCGGCCTGCGCGCGGTTCACCACGTACGAGCCCTCGAACACGGACGCACCGAACGCGTGCTCCGGGTGGAAGTGCGTCGTCGTCAGGTACAGCCGCCGCCCGCGAGCCACCTCCGACGCGAACGCGAGCACGTCGGAGGCGTTGGCAACACCCAGTCCCGTGTCCACCACGAGGACGGCCTCTCTGCCGCTGATGACGCCGATGTTGGGCACGAGGCCGACGTGGTTGTTCGGAATCACCACGACGTCGGAGGCGATCTCGACGGCATCGGAAACCTGGACGACGGGGTCAGGAACGTTCATGCTCCTACCCCACCGCCGCACCACCGGGTTCGTCCAAGACCGGCTCGGTGCACCCGATACCGGACGAGTATCGTGGCTGATCATGGAGCTGCGGACGCTTCGCTATTTCGTCGCGGTCGCCGAGGAGCTGCACTTCGGCCGTGCCGCGCACCGGCTCCACATGAGCCAGCCGCCGCTGAGCCGGGCGATCAAGCACCTCGAGACCGACCTCGGCACCACGCTCTTCCACCGCTCCCCCGCCGGCGTCACGCTCACCGACGCCGGCCACACCCTGCTGCACGAGGCCCAGGCGCTGCTCGACCAGGCCGACCGGATCCGCGCCAAGCTCGCGCGGGCGACCATCACCGTCGGCATCCTCGCCGACCACGGCGCCGCCGCACTCGCCGCCGCGTTCCGGCGCCGGCACCCCCACGTCGAGATCCGCATCCGCGAGGCCGACCTGACCGATCCCACCTGCGGCCTGCGCTCCGGCCAGGTGGACGTCGCCCTGACCCGCGGCCCGTTCGACTCGACCGGCCTGAAAACCCTTGTCCTGCGCCGAGACCCGGTCGGCGCGGTCCTCAGGGCGGACGATCCGCTCGCACAACGGGACGGTCTCACCATCCAGGACCTCGCCGGCCGGGACTGGTTCCAGTTCCCGGAAGGCACCGACGAGATCTGGCAGAGCTACTGGAACGGCGGCGAACCCCGCAGGGGACCGACCGTCCGCGCGGTCCAGGAGTGCGTCCAGTCCGTGCTGTGGAACGGAACCGTCGGCCTGGCCCCGCTCGGTCACGACCTGGGCGAGCTGAAGGTCGTGCCGCTGGCGGACATGCCGCCCAGCCCGGTCGTGATCGCGTGGAAGAGGGATGACCCGCTGACCAGAGCCTTCGTCGAGGCAGCGACTCAGGCGTACGGGTCTGCCTGACTTTACATCTCACCCCTACTTGTCAAACCGGTTTACATCTCCTACCGTTTTGTAAAGCCGACGGGAGGAACGAGATGATGACAGGCACTGTCACGCCCGGTTCGACCGAGCAGTGGAAGGACGGCAAGCGCTACCTGTGGCTGATCGGCCTGGTGGTCCCGTCGCTCGCCTTCGCGGCACTGGGGCTGCACTCGCTGACCGGGTGGGGTGTGTGGCTGTGGACCGGGCCGATCGTCGTGCTGGTGATCGTTCCGGCCATCGACCTGATGGCGGGCCTGGACCGCTCGAACCCGCCTGACGAGCTGATCGAGGCGCTGGAGCAGGACCGGTACTACCGGTGGATCACGTTCTTGTACCTGCCGGTCCAGTACGCGGGCTTCGCGACGGCGTTCTGGGTGATCGCGACCGGCGATCTGTCCGTTGTGGACAAGGTCGGTCTCGCGGTGTCGATCGGCTGCATCGGCGGTATCGGCATCAACACCGCACACGAGCTGGGACACAAGAAGGAGAGCCACGAGCGCTGGTTGTCGAAGATCGCACTGGCGCAGAGCTTCTACGGCCACTTCTACATCGAGCACAACCGCGGTCACCACGTGCGCGTCGCGACGCCGGAGGACCCCGCCAGCGCACGGGTCGGCGAGAGCTTCTACCGGTTCTGGCCGCGCACGGTCGCCGGGTCGGTGAAGAGCGCCTGGCACCTGGAGAAGAAGAGGTACGGCCGACGTGATCGTCATCCGTACCGGATCGGCAACGACGTGCTCAACGCGTGGCTGATGTCGGCGGTGCTGTGGGGCGCGATGCTCTGGTGGCTGGGGCTCGGAATCCTGCCCTACCTGGTGTTGCAGGCCGTGGTCGGCTTCTCGTTGCTCGAGGTCGTGAACTACATGGAGCACTACGGGATGCTGCGGCAGAAGGTCGGGACACCCGGCCGTGTCCGCTACGAGCGGGTGAATCCCAGCCACAGCTGGAACTCCAACAACATCGCCACGAACGTCCTGCTGTACCACCTGCAGCGGCACAGCGACCACCACGCGAACCCGGTGCGGCGCTACCAGACGCTGCGGGACTACGAGGAGTCCACGGTGCTGCCCACCGGCTACGCGGGCATGATCCTGCTCGCGCTGGTGCCGCCGTTGTGGCGCCGCGTCATGGATCCGCGGGTGCACGTCCACTTCGAGGGCGACATCAGCCGGGCGAACATCCACCCGCCCGCACGGGCGAAGGTGCTGGCGCGCTACCCGCTGCCGCAGGCGCCGGCCGGCTCGGCACCGGCGCCCGACACCACCGTCGTGCCCGGCGGCGACGCCGAGGGTGGCCGTTGCCCAGGATGCGGTTACGTTTACGACTCCGCGGTCGGCGCTCCGCGCGAGGGGTTCCCGGCGGGAACGCCGTGGTCGGCGGTGCCGGACTCCTGGTGCTGCCCGGACTGCGGGGTGCGGGAAAAGGTCGACTTCGTCGCCATCGGAGCCCCATGACAGCACTGCGCGACGCGATCGTGTCGGTCACCGCCAAGCTCATCACGGACCAGGGCTGGCAGGCGGTCACCATGTCGCGACTGGCCGCCGAGCTGAACGTGAGCAGGCAGACCGTCTACAACGAGGTGGGTGCCAAACCCCAGCTGGCGGAGGCCGTCGTGCTCGCCGAGCTCGAACGCTTCCTCGCGGTGGTGACCGACGCCTTCGACAAGCACCCCGCCGACGTCCTCACCGCGATCCACGCCGCCGTGCGCGGCGTGCTGGAGCTGGCTCGGGACAACGCCTTGCTGCACGCCGTCGTCTCCGCGACGCACGGAGCGAACACGGAACTGCTGCCGCTGCTCACCACTCACACCGACGGGTTGCTCGACGCGGCGAAAGCCGTTGTGTCGCGCTGCCTGCGGAGCTACGAGCTGCCGCTGGAGCCGCCCCAGCTCGAGATCGCGGTGGATCTGGTCGTCCGGCACGTGCTCAGCCACGTGATGCAACCGTCGAGCTCACCGGCCGAGACGGCCGACGCGGTGACGTGGGCCGCGGCGAAGTTGCTGTCGTCAACTACGCGGCCCTGAAGGGCCGAGCATGAGGACTCGATCCCATGGGCGTTGTTTGCGTTCCTCGTCCACGGCTGGCTGCGCGTGTGCGGGCCGCATCTACCAATGGCTGTTCAGGCAGCTGCCGGGTCGGGCACGTTGACGTGTACCCACACCGACCGTGCCCGGTTTCGGATGTTCACGGCGGCGACGACGTCGGCGGGTCCAGCGAGACCGCACCGGCGACAGTGAAAATGGTCCCTGCTGGGACGGTTGGCGCGGTCGGTGTGCCCGCACCGCGGGCACCTCTGGCTGGTGTACCGCGCGTCGACGAGCAGCACCGGCACACCGGCGCGTTTCGCTTTGTAGCGGAGGTGCTGTTCGAGCCGGTGGAACGGCCAGGTGTTGAGTGTGGCTCGCTGGTGCCGGGAAACCGTGACCCGGTCACGGATACCGCCAGGTCTTCCAGGGCGATACCGCGGCCGGTGCGTTCGGCAACAGCCACAATCTGCTTGGCGATCCTGTGGTTCACGTGATGAGCGTGCCGTGCTTCTCGCTTCGCGCGACGTTTCAACCGGCGGGTCGCGGACTTGGTGCGCTTGGCCTGCAACTCGGCACGTTTGCGGGCATGCCAGCGCCGATAGCGCCGCAGCCGGCGCCCCTGGAAGTTGTCCAGATCGCTGGTGGTCGCCAGGTTCACGATGCCCCGGTCCACCCCGATCCAGTCGACCGGTTCGAACTCGGGCTTTTCCTCGACATCGCAGGTGGCGATCAGAAACCACATAGCGTCGCGGAACACCAGGTCCGACTCGCCCCGCCGATACGCCCGCAGCGTCGTGAGCTGCTCCGGCGAACCCGTGAACCGCAGGTGCTTCACCCTGCCCGCAACAGTCCAGATCGACACCGTGCCCGCGTCGTGCTGCCACGACAAGCAGCGGTCATCGAACGGCTGCGCCGCCTCAGACCGGAACCCGATCGGTTCCGACTCCGCCTTCACCCGCCGCCTACTACCCGCAGGGCCGAGGTTGCCGTTGCGGATGTTCGCGTGCAACGCGGCGTAGGCGTCCGCGACCTTCTTGATCACATGCTGGGCGGCCTGCGCACCCAAACCCCGCGCCTTCAACGCGGCGTAGGTGGGCTTGCGCAGCGCATACTCACGAAACACACCCGTCTCGAACGCCACCCGCGACACCTCATCGGCGGCGTCGTTGCACGCCTGCAGAGTCGACCGCAACGCCGCCGCCTGCTCGGCGGTCGGCAGCAGCTTCACCTGCACGACGAGCTTCACCCGACCGACCATACCGAACACGCGTTCGACACAGCCGCCTGGGTTCGGACCACGACGTCATATCCCAGCGTCCGGGCTTTCCCGCAGTGCCAGGGCGCCGCGGAACCGCAGAGCACATTCCTCCCGGCCGTAAACGGCCGGGGTTCCTGCGACAGCCTCGCTGAACACGGTCAGTCGCCGAGAGCGGCCTCCAGGAGGTCGCCCAGCTGGTCGAGCTGCGCGGCCGACAGCGCGTCGAACGAGGACGCGACGACGCGGTCGACAGCGTCCTGACCCGCGGCACGCAGCCGGGCCCCCTCATCGGTGAGCCGGTGACGCACCGCCCGGCCCGGCCCCGAGACCCGTTCGATGAGCCCGCGCTCGGCCATGCGCACCGCCAGCGAGCCGAAGGACTGGTCGGTCTGGAAGGTCAGCACCGCGAGGTCGTGCAGGGAGGCGTCCGGCTGACGGTGCAGGTGGCGCAGGGTGTCCCACTGCACGAGCGACAGCCCCAGCGGGGGCGGCGTTCACACGATGACCGCCTTCGCGGACTTGCTGGCCGAACGCACCCACTCTCGGGTGCTGGTGCCCACCCACCCCGGGTTCGGCGGCACGCCGAGACCCGCCGGGCTGACCGGCGTCGCCGAGCTCGCCCGGCTCTACGTCACGATGCTGGACGAGCTCGCCCTCACGAACGTGACGGTGATCGGCAACTCGTTCGGCGGCTGGCTGGCCGCCGAGATCGCCCTGTGCGCGAGCCCTCGCGTCAGCGCGGCGGTGATCGTCAACGGGATCGGCATCGAGGTCGACGGCCACCCCATGACCGACATCAGCGGCTTCACCCTCGCCGAGATCCAGTCGTACTCGTGGCACGACCCCGGCAAGGCGCCCGCACCGCCGGCCGGTGCACGCACGGGCCCGAGCCCGGACGTCCTGGCGCTCATCGGCTACACCGGCCCGTCCATGTCCGACCCGGCCCTGGCCGACCGGCTCTGCGACGTGGACGTCCCCGTCCACGTGTTGTGGGGCGAAAGCGACCGCATCGTCGACTCCGCGTACGGCAAGGCCTACGCCGCCGCGATCCCGTCGTCGACGTTCACCACGCTCCCCCGCACCGGCCACCTGCCGCAGCTCGAGACACCGGAGGAACTGCTCGGGGCGCTGCTCGCCGCCGGGTGACCCCGCTAGAAGTGGTCCCTCCGCGTCAGCTCGTGCTCCATCGCGTCGGCGCGGGAGACCAGCAGGGTGAGCGGGCGCTCGAACTCGTCCCTGATGCTCAGGTCCTCCAGCGGCGCCACGTGCTTGAGCAGCGCGAGGCCGTCCACGACCGCCGCACCGCCGAGCTCGGGCAAGCCGGCCAGTTCGAGAAAGCGGAGGAGGTCGACCTCGTCGGCACGTCCGACGGGCGAGGAGATCTCCACCCATTCGCTGCCGTCCAGATCCGGCAGGTGGTGCACCGAGACCTGCTGCGTCCGTTCCCCCGCCGTGTCCAGCCGGAAGCGGAGCCAGTCATCGGTCTCCTCCAGCACCTCGTACCGGAGCCGGACATAGTTGATCACTTCGATCCACGACGTCACGCCAGGTCCCTCTCGCCGGTCTGCCTGGTCACACCGTAGCGTCGCGACCGTGGCGACACGCCGAACACCACCGGCATTCCACTGTGGACGTGACCGGCCGTCAGCGTGCGGAGCGCCTCCGCGGTGCGCGATCAGCGGTCACCACCGGCTCTGTGGAGCGGCCGGCGACGAGTGCGGAAAGCGAGCGGAGGAAGGGCTCACGATCGGCCTCCGGCAGCCGGGCCAGCACCTCGTCGTAGAGCTCACCCAGCACGCTCTCGGTGGACGCGACCAGCTCGCGCCCCTCGTCGGTGACTTCGACGACCCGCGCGCGGCGGTCCGTCCGCGACGGCGTGCGCGTTGCCAGGCCGTCCTTCTCCAGCGCGTCGACGGTGTGCACCATCGTGGACTTGTCCAGGCATGCGAGGTCGGCGATCTCGCCCTGCGTCTTCTCACTCTCGTCGGCGCACATCAGCACAGTCACGGCACGCAGGGAGGCGCCGGCCCCCTCCAGCCGCTGAGCCGCCATCAGTTCGATGTCGCGGCTCAGCAGCAGGAGCTGGACGACCAGGTCGCTCGTGGTCCGGGCGCTGTCCATCCCCCGAGCGTACTGCTCCATTCCGAAACCATCGCGAGTTCAACTAACCCCGGCTGTAGCCCCATTTGGTGCGCGTCGCCGCGTCCTCGATGCCGGTGAAGCCCTCGTTCGGCACGAAGTGGTCCTCGCCGAAGTCCATGTCGGTGTCGTCGGCGTTGCCACCGATGCCGTCGGCGCCGACCGCGAACATCGCCGCGGGATTGCCGCCCTGGTCCATCAGCGTGTCGTGCTCGTTGAACTGGTGCTGGTGCCACGAGCCGGACAGGTGCCCCAGCTCGTGCGCCGCGATGTTGCCCAGCGCCCGGCCGATGAACTTGACCTTGTCGCTGTCCGCCCTGACGTAGGTGTTGAGCGAGACGGACGGACCCGCGGGCTGGCTCAGCAGGTCGAGCTGGACCATCGCGGTCTCCTCGTGCCCGAAGTTGCCGGGGTCGATGGACTGCGCGATCGCCACCGTCGGCACGCCCGACTCGGCGATCGTGCCCCCGATGACGAGCCGGCTGACGTTCTTCTGGCCCCACGGGTCGGCGTGGTCACGGCTGTTCAGCAACTTGACGCCGAAGTTCCCGTGCAGCGCCAGGTTTTCCCGGATCGTGCCGACCGCGGCGGACACGACCGCGTTCTCGTCCTTTTCGGACAGACCCCAGTTCGCCAGGAACTTCGAGAGCGGAGACAACTGCTTCTCCCCCGGCACACCCCAGACCGACGTGTCCACGAGCGCGCCGTTGAAGTCCACGAACACCGTCTGCGGACCGGCCTTCTCGCTGCCGGGCCGGAACGCCTTGACCGTCAGCTCGTAGCGGCCGGCGCCGTCCTCGACGCCGACGTAGTAGCGACCGTCGCGCGGCGCCAGGTGGTCCGCGGCCGCGTTGCCACCGCCGGGCAGCGGGTTCTCCTTCGGGTAGACGCCGGAGAAGTCCTGCCGGGAGCCCATCACCTCGCGGCCCCTGGTGTCGTGCACGACGATCTTGCGCGCGGAACCCGTGACGGAGGTGCCGACGACGTCGCCCGCTTTGAGGTCGACGGCGAAGAAGTCCTTGTCCCCCTTGCCTTCACCGGCCGCGAGCGTCAGCTCGTAGGTGCCTTGGGTGTTCTGCGTGCCGGTGACGCGGACGAAGTGGTCGGCACCGGCGGTGAGCTCGATCTCGAGGCCGGCGTCGGTGCTGACGCCGACCGTGTCGTTGGCCGCGATCTCGTTGCCTGCCGCGTCGAACACCGTCAGCACGGTGTCGAGGTCGCTGCCGTCGGTGCGGGTGGCGATGGTCGTGAGTCCGGCACCGCGCAACCTGTGGAAGTCCTGATCCTGCCCCGCGATCTTGCCCGTCGTGCGGATCGCTCGGTGGGTGGTGCCGACGCCCGTGTCGCTCGCGGATGCCTGCGTGTCGTTGGGCTCGGCGAACTCACCGACCGTCGGCATGGTCGGGTCGGCGAGCAGCGATCCGGTGAACACGGCGCCGCGGTGCTTGCGGAAGTCTGTGGACTCGGCGGTCCAGGGACTGTCGTTGCGGCCACGCGCCGAGGTGGGCTCACGTTCCGCGTAGGTGTAGCCGGGCGCCTGGGCGTTGAGGATCCGTGCCTTGGTCTTGGCTTCCCGCGCCCGTGCCGCCGTGGTCAGGTCGGCCTTGGCCGGATCTTCGAGGAAGGCCAGCAACGGATCCGGTTGTACGGGCGCCGGTGCCGCCACGGCGGTCTGCCCGCTCAGCACCAGCGCGGTGACGGCGATCGCTCCCAGCAAACGCATGCATCCCCCAGTGGTAGATCAACCAGACCTACACCGTGGGGAGGACCCGAGACCAGGATTCTGGCCGAATCAGGACATGTGTACGGACACCGCGTAGTCGCCGTTGCGGAACTCGTCCCGGTCCCAGGTCGCGAACCGCTCGGCCAGCTTCAGCCCCGCCCGCGCGCAGTGCTCGTCGTACTCCTCGACCGTGTACCCGCGATCAAGGCTGAACCCGGCGATGAGGATCTTGCCCACGTGCCTGGCCACGCCCGCGACGAGCTTGTCCTGCGTGCCGGGCTCGGTGAACAGCGGCACGTTGCCGGCCATGACGACGACGTCGAACGTGCGTTGCAGATCGAGTTCGGCCAGGTCGGACTGCACCCACGTGATCTCGGGCGCGCGTTCCCGCGCGTGGGCCAGCATCGACTCGTCCCGGTCCGCACCCACGACCTCGATGCCGTGCCTGGTGAGCTCGATGGCGACCCGTCCGGTGCCGCACCCGGCGTCCAGCACGGTCTTCGGCGCGTACGCGCGCACGAACGTCGCCTCGCCGTGCACGTCCATCCCCGACTCGGCGAGCGAGTCGAACCTGCGCTGATACTCAGCCCCGTTCCACACGCGTTGAGCATAGATCCGAAGATCGGCGGATACCGAACGCCGGAGAGCGCTGCCAAGGTCGAGAGCATGACGCGCTTTCTGCTGGCAGTGGCGTTGCTCGTGGCGGCGGCCTCTCCCGCGCACGCCGCACCAGCCCGATGGGTCGGCACGTGGGCCGCCGCGCCGTCCTCGGCCGTACCGGGAACCGAGAACGGCTACCCGAACTTCTCGGTGCGCAACATCGTGCACGTCAGTGCCGGTGGCCGCGAAGTCCGCGTGCGTTTGTCGAACGCCTTCGGCCGCACCCCGGTGGTGTTCGGCCAGGTGACCGTGGCCCGCGCGGCCGACTCGGACACACCCCTCGCGGTGCCCGGCACCATGCGCACGCTGACGTTCGGCGGCTCTTCGTCCGTGACGGCCCCTCCCGGCGCCGACGTGGTCAGCGACGGCGTGGCACTGACCGTGCCCGCCGACTCGGACCTGCTGGTGAGCGTCTACACCCCGTCGCCGGGCGGTCCTGTCACACACCACCAGCTGACCATGCAGAACTCGTACTTCACCCGCGACGGCAACCACACGGCGGAGGAGTCCGCGGCGGCCTTCCGCGAACGCACCACGAACTGGCACTTCGTCTCGGGCGTCGACGTGCGCTCGTCGACGTTGCGCGGCAGCGTGGTCGCGCTCGGCGACTCGATCACCGACGGCGCGAACTCGACGTGGGGCGCGAACCTCCGCTGGCCCGACCAGCTCGCCGACCGCGTCAACACCCGCCTGGGCGTGCTGAACGCGGGCATCAGCGGCAACAGGCTCCTGCTGGACGGGCAATGGGCGGGCCCGAACGCGCTCGCCCGCCTGAACCGCGACGTGCTGACCCAGTCCGGCGTCCGCTCGGTCATCGTGTTCGAGGGCATCAACGACATCCAGCAGACCCCGCACGAAACCAACCCCGACAAGATCATCGCGGCGTTGAAGCAGATCGCGTCCCGTTCGCACGACCGCGGACTGCGGGTCATCGGGGCGACGATCACGCCGTTCAAGGGCTGGAACAGCTACACCGACGAGCTGGAAGCGGTGCGGCAGGCCGTGAACGCGTTCATCCGCACCAGCCAGGACTTCGACGCGGTCGTGGACTTCGACGCGGTGATCAGGGATCCGGCGGACCCGCAGCGGATCAGGCCCGACTACGACGAGGGTGACCACCTGCACCCCGGTGACAAGGGGTTCGAGGCGATGGCGAAGGCGGTCGAGATCGCCACACTCTGACGTCCGACGAACTGATCGCCAGGCGCTGAGAGACCTGGAGGGAGAGCCGGCGTTGGTGCTGCCGGCTCCCCCAGCAGGTCGGGTGCTCTGCGCGGTGACGTACGCCTGAACGCCTAGCCCTTCATCCAGTGGTACTGGAGGTGCACCTCCCACGGCTTCGCGACCCGGTCGAGGAACATCAGGCTGTCCATCCGGCAGTTGCAGGCGTTGCCCTCGCGGCTGTTCTGTGGGTAGCTGCCACCGATCTTGATCCCGCGCGGATCAGTGGCCGACGTGAGATCCGGCTCCGGTTCACCTTCCAGCTTCCACGGATCGCCCGCGACGACGTACTTGCCGGCCAACGGCTTTCCGTTGCGGTACAACGCCATCGCGCCGGTGTCGAAGTCGAACGTGGCCGCGAGAAACACCCATTCGCCATCGGGCAACAGCTTCTGCCAGGGTTCGGCCGCCGCGAACGTCTGCGAGTTTCCACCGTCGATCCTCCTGGCCAGGGCGACGAGCTTGAGCTCGCCGTCGACCTGGATCAACTCCAGCAGCGCGCGCACCGCGTGGCCGTTGGAGTCGCCGGACAGCACGCCGGCCAGACCGATCGCGCCGTAGAGGTCGTTCGGGTTGGCCGAGTTCGAGTTCGGGGCCGGGTTCTGGCCCGTCATCTTGACCCAGCCCATGATCGACGCCTGACGTGCGCCGTTGAAGGCACGCAGACTGGGCACTCCGGTCTCGCTGTACAGGCCCGCCTTCCAGTCGTCGTTGCCCGCGCTCAACGGATTGATCTGCTTGAGCTGCAACGAGTTGCGGCTGCGCCGGAACGCACCGTCGCGCACTCGCATGTCGGCGCCGCCGTTGATCAACGACAGGGCGGTGCCTGAACGGCCGCTGTCCTTTTCCAGGGCCTTGTTGCCGCGCACCGGGTGCTCGAAGTCGTAGTACGACACCAGGTTGCGGGACAACGTCGGCAGCACCGTGCCGAACGTGGCTTGGGCGGGTGCGGCCAAGCCGACGCCGAAGGCAAGAGCAACACCAAGTACCAGCAGTCGTCTCATCACTCGAGCCCCTTGCCCTGCACGCGCAGGTCGCGCAGCCTGCCGATGTTGTCGAACGACCCGAAGCCGACACGGCCCGAGGAGAAGGTCTTGTCCACAGCGGTCATCAGCGGATACGGAGACCCGTCCACGTACACCGCGATCTCGCCCGAATCGGCGCAGTGCTTGACCCGTACGCGATGCCACGCGGTATCAGTCACCGCAGGAGCAGCACCGACCGAACGTGCGGCATCCCATTGATGGTCGAGCCGCAGGCGGTCCGCGTTGTTGACGACGAAGATCCCGTTGTGCGGATAGATCTTGTTGTCGGACGAGAGATGCGCGTAGTAGAACTCGGTGTCGGACTTGTAGCCGAACACGATGATCACGTCCCGGTTGGACTCGGACACCGGGGTGTCCAGTCGGACCGAAGCGTCGATTTGCACCGAACCGAACGTCGGGCCCTTCTTCAGAACCGCGTACTCGAACGGCCGACGCGGGCCGGGGCGTGCGGAACCGGGTTGTGCCAGCACGACTTCACGACCTGGGAACTGCCACAAAGCGGGCGTCACCGGCTCCCATGAACGGGCAGAGGAAGCACCGTGGACGAAGTCGTGGCCGGAGCGACAGGAGGCGAAGGTGCGAGCGCCCGTCACCTTCCAGATCTTGCCGTTCGCCTTGGCCAGCAAGTAAAGCTCGCCGTCAGCGTCCTGGCCGAACCTCAGGTCGACGCGGTTCGGGTCGTTGACCAAAGCCTTCAGAGTGGTCAGCCGGCCATCGGCGTACACCATCATTTCGCGCGTCGTGGCCATCGGCCTGCCGGTGCGCATCTCGCGCTCCTCGGCGTAGTAGATGAGGCCCTTCACACCCTCGCCGTAGATGTACTTGCCGCGCAACGAAGGGATCTTTGACCCGCGATAGACGAAGCCGCCCATCAACGCGTTGCCGCTGTCGGCGCACGGACGCGAGGAGGCGAGCCGGTTGTGGTCGAACGCGGTGACGGGATAGGTGTAGCCGTGCTTCGCGTCGTCAGCAGGCAGCGGGAACACGCCGCACGAAGGGTCACCGCGGCGGAACTCCCAGAGGCCCTCCCGCTCGCTCCAGCCGAGGTTGGCGCCCTTGCGCACCTCGTAGACCGAGTCGACGGCCTTCTCGCCGATGTGGCCCAGGAACATCTTGTGCGCACCGCGGGAGTCCCAGCTGAAGCGGTACGGGTCGCGCATGCCGTACGCGTAGATCTCGCCCAGTGCGCCCGCCTTGCGCAGGAACGGGTTCGAGCGCGGGATGCCGTACTGGCCGTTCACGCCGTTCTTGCCAGCGGGATCGATGCGCAGGATCTTGCCCTGCGGCAGCGCCAGGTCCTGCGGCACCGTCGTCGAAATGCCGATGCCACCGTCGCCCGAGGCGATGTACAGCAGGCCGTAGTCCTCGTCCCACCAGTGGGCCGTCGGGTTGAAGCCGATCTCCTGGAAGCCGTGGATGAACGTCGCGTAGCCGACGCGCATGATCTCGCGGCGGGTCCCGGAGAACACGTCGGCGCGAGGGTCTGAGGCGGTCCACTCGGTGATCACGCCGTGGACCTGCATGTTCGCCGGGGACGGCAGATCCGGCTTCTTCGACGTGAGTGCGTCACCGGTTTCGGTGTGCACGGTGTAGAACTTGCCGTTGCGCTTGAAGTTCGGGTGGAACGCCGCGAACCCGAAACCGCTGCCCAGGCCGCGGTGGGTGTGGAAGTCCGGGCCGACGGCCGCGCCCAGGTCCAGGAACGCGTGCTCGACGCCGTGATCCAGCAGGTACAGCTTGCCGTTCATGTCCGGCACGAACAGCCGGCCGGAGCCGTCCGGCACCTCGCCGAGGTAGTTGATCCGGTTGTAGCGGCGCAGCCGGGCGTCGGTCGGCGGTGGCACCGGTTTGGACTCCGGCAGCTGCGCGACCTCGGTGAGCTCCAGGCCGATTCCGGACGCCCCCGGCGTCGGCAACGGGTCGGCGATCGGCGCATCCGGCTGAGCCGATGCGATGGGCACGAACAACGCTGAGAGCACGAATGTTGTGACAGCCAGCCGAGAGAACCGTCTGTACATCCCCACCACCCTGTGGGCCAGGCCGTGCCAGCACGGCAGCGGAAAGCGCTTTCCAATGCAGCGGCACCCGGAATCTACCTAGCTAATAGGGTGGTTACAACCCTCACCTCCGACCTTTGGTCACCCACTCGTACTGTCCGCGCACCTCGTCTGCCGTCAGGGCGCGGTCCAGGAACATGAGTCCGTCGAGCCTGCAGTTGCACGCGTTGACCTCGCGGTTGTTCTGCGGATGACTGCCGCCGACCTTGATTCCGCGCGGGTTCGTGGCGGACGTCAGGTCGGGCTCGGGAGCTCCGATGACCTTCCAGGGATCTCCTTTGACCGCGTAGGAACCGTCGACCTGCTTGCCGTCGACGTAGAGGCCGATCGTGCCGTTGTCGAAGTCGAACGTCCCCGCGAGGAACACCCACTTCCCCGGCGGCAGCAACGTCTTCCAGTCGGCGTTGGCCACGAAGAACTGCTTGTCACCGCCGTCCACCCGGCGGCCGAGCGCGATCAGCCGCATCGCGCCGTTGTGGTTCTCCGTCTCCAGCAGGGCGCGCGCGGCATGCCCGTTGGAGTCGCCGGACAACACGCCCGCGATGCCGATCGCGCCGTAGAAGTCGCCGGTGCCTGACGAGTTGGAGTTCCGCGCGGGCGCCTCGCCGGTGATCTTCACCCAGGTCATGATCGACATGCCGCGCGCCTTGTTGAACGCCTTCATCGACGCGACGCCGGACGAGCTGTAGACGCCGGCCTTCCAGTCGTCGTTGCTCTTGTTGTTCGGCCGCACCTGCTTGAGCTGCAACGATGTCTTCGAGCCCGGGAACGCGCCGTCCACCGTGCGCATCGCCGCGCCGCCGTTGATCAGCGAGATCGGCGTGCGTGAGTCGGCACGGCCGATGTCGTCCTCCTTCTTCGCGTCACCAGCGGAAGGGTGCTCGAAGTCGTAGTGGTTGACGACCGCGGACGCGATGCCGGGGAACACTTCCGAAGGAGGCTGGGCCTGCGCCGGTGCGGCGAGCGCGAGGACGAGGCACAGTCCCGGCAGAGCTTTCCTCATCGCTGTCCCTTCCCGCTGATCCTGAGGTCGGCGACGCGGCCGATGTTGTCGAACGAGCCGAACCCGGCACGTCCCGACTTCAGCACCGTGTTCGTGGCCGTCATCAACGGCTGCGACGAGCCGTCCACGTACACCGCGATCACCCCGGTGTCCGCGCAGTGCGTGACGCGGACGCGGTGCCACTTCATGTCCGTCACGGCGGGCGGCGCGCCGACGGAGCCGTTCCACTGGTCGTCGATGCGCAGCCGGTCGGCGTTGTCGACGAGGAAGATCCCGTTGTGCGCATAGATCTTGTTGTCCGACGACAGATGCACGTAGTAGAAGCGCGTGTCCGACTGGTGGCCGAACACGATCACGACGTCGCGGTCCTTCTGCGAGACCGGCGTGTCCAGCCGCACCTGGGCATCGACGGTCACGTTGCCGAAGACCGGCCCCTTGGTGACCACGGCGTACTCGTTGGGCCTGCGCGGACCCGGCCTCGCCGCACCGGCCTTGGACAGCACCACCTCGTTGCCGGGGAACCGCCAGCGCGAGGCCGTGACGGGCTTCCAGTCCCTCGCGGCGGTGACATCGCTGACGACATCGCTGCCGGAGTCACAGGCCTCCAGGGTCTGGACGGTGCCGGTGACCTTCCAGATCTTGCCGTTCGCCTTGGCCAGCACGTAGAGCTCGCCCGCCGCGTCGGTGCCGAGTCGCAGGTCGACGCGGCTCTTGCCGGCCAGCGTCTTCATCGTCGTGCGCCTGCCCGCCGAGTCGTACACCGCGAGCTCGAACGTCTTCGCGATCGGCGCACCGGCCCGCATGTCCTTCTCGTCCGCGTAGTACAGCAGGCCTTTCACGCCCTCGCCGTAGACGTACTTGCCCTGCAACTGGGGAATCGCCGTGCCGCGGTAGACGAAGCCGCCGATCAACGCGTTGCCGCTGTCGCCACAACCCCCGTTGGGCCGGTTGTGGTCGAAGCCCGCGACCGGATACGTGTAGCCGAACTTCGCGTCGTCGGCGGGCAGCGGGTAGAGCTGGCACTTGGGGTCGTTGCGGCGGTAGGTCAGGTGGCCTTCCCGTTGCCCCCAGCCGAGATTGGCGCCGGGCTTGACCTCGTAGACCGACTCGACGACCTTCTCGCCGATGTGGCCGAGGAACATCTTGTGCGTGCCGCCGGAGTCCCAGCTGAACCGGTACGGGTCGCGCATGCCGATCGCGTACAGCTCGGCCAGCGCGCCCGGCTTGCCCAGGAACGGGTTCGAGGGCGGGATGCCGTACTTCTTGTTGCCGCTGTTGGTTCCCGCCGGGTCGATGCGCAGGATCTTGCCCTGCGGCACCTTCACGTCCTGCGGCACGTCCGAGCGATAGCCGATGCCGCCGTCGCCCACCGCCAGGTACAGCAGTCCGTCGGCGGGGCCGAAACCGATCTCCTGGAAACCGTGCAGGTACATGGCGAACCCGATGCGCAGCAGTTCGCGCCGCGTGCCCGCGAACGTCGCGGCCTTCGGGTTGGTGGCGGTCCACTCGGTGATCACGCCGTGCACCACCGCGTTGGACGGCGACGGAAGATCCGGCTTGCGGTTCTTCAGCGCGTCCTTGGCTTCGGTGTGCGCGGTGTAGAACTTGCCGTTGGAAGCGAACTGCGGATGGAACGCGACGAACCCGAACCCGCTGCCGAGTCCCTGGTGGTTGTGGAAGTTCCCGCCGATGGTGGCGCGGACGTCGAGGTACGTGCGCTGCCCGCTGCCGTCGCGGTTGAGCGTGTACATCTTGCCGTTCATGTCCGGCACGAAGAACCTGCCGGAGCCGTCCGGAATTTCGCCGAGGTAGTTGACCCGGTTGTACTGCTTGAGCCTGCTGTCGCCGGCGGCGGGCGTGGTCGACGACTGCGGCAGCCGCGCGATCTCCTGCAGCTTCACGCCCGTTCCGGACGGTGCGGGTGCCGGAAGTGGGTCAGCGACAGGCCCGGGTTGCGCGGCAGCCTGTGGCACCAACGAAGCCGCTGTGAGCGCCAGTGCCGCGAACAGGACCGAGAACGATCGTCTGGACACATCCACCACCTCGTGGGTCAGCTTGGAAAGCGCTTACCACGCGGCGGCTTGCCAGACTTTACCCACGGGTGCTCGGCCTCACAAGTGCGCTGGTCAAGCCCGGTCAAGCTTGAGTCAGGAAGATGTAGCCGGTCGCCAGCACCAGCGAGAACAGCGACACGCCGAACGCGTACCCCGGTGGGGTCACCGGTGGCGACGCCAGCAGGACCTTCTGCCCCTCCTCGGGCGGCAGCCACAACGCCAGCATCGCCTTCGTGGAGCCGAACAGCTGCCACACCACGATGACGGCGAAGCCGACGCGGTTGACAGGCGGGATGTGCTGGATGTTCGGCGCCAGCACCAGCCAGCCGATGAACAACAGGAACGCCACCACTGTTCTGATCAACCATCCGCCCGCGGTGACGGTGCGGTCCGCCGTCCGCCGCATCAGGTTCATCACCGACGCGGCGAGCAGAAGGGTCACCAGCACCACCGGGACCGCGCGGACGAAGTCCCCGGCTAAGATCAACCCGAGCGGCGGCGCGGCGGCGGTGCCGATCATCATGCGGCCGAACCTCAGGTAGTTGGTGATGTAGCGAGGCGCGCGGAAGGTGTCGACGCCCGTGGGCACGGTGACCATGCCGCGCTCGCCCGGCATGCCGGTGACTGCGGTGCGCAGGAACTCGTACAGCTCCTCCGGTTGTTGCTCCCGGAAGTCGAGCCACTGGTAACGGCGCAGCTCCGCGTCGTCCTCCGCCAGGTGCAGGCTCGTCGCCAGCACAAAGACGGCACGATCACCGAAGACCTCCCGCGCGTTGCGGATCACCTCGGCCGGGGTCCGCGTGCTCACCACGACGAACGCCCACCGCGGATCGCCCTCGTCCTTGGCGAACCCGGCGGCCTCGCACGTTCCGGCGATCACGTTCGCGATCGGCTTGTCCTCGGGATGGCACCACACCCAGTAGGTGGCGGCGGAGCCCACGCCGGTCACCTGTTTCAACGCGTCGATCTTCGGCCGGTAGAGGGCCCACATGTGGGCGAACCGGCGCATGCGGCGCTTGCTCACCCGATGGCCTTTGAAACGGCCGCGAATGTGGTCGTAGCCCAGCCCGGTCGGCATCTCCAGGTGGATGGTGCGTGAGCGCGCCACCAGCACCGCGCCGAACACGGCGGCCGCACCCGCGGCGAGGTAGAGCCACGCCGAGTCGGTCCGCGGGTCCGGCCCGGCCGCTGCGAGATAGGACCTGCCGCCCACGATCAGCGTTCCCACCACGGACAACACCACGCTGAGGCACGACGCGGCCAGCCCCTCCCGCAACCACGAGGGCGACACCGTCCGCCGGAACAGGCGCACCATCAGGTAGATCAGCCCGCCCGCGACCAGGACGTTCGCCAGCGCCGCTGCGAAGCCGATCCGCGCCAGGCCAGCATGAACCGGCTGGAGCACTTGGCCGATGTCCCAGCCGAGAGTGGCGCCCACGCCCGCTGTCACCGTGCAGAACAGCAGCACCGCCCACAGCAGAGCCATCTGCCGCGACAGGGGGAACCGGCGCCGGGGGCGTGGCTCGACCTGGCCCCAGATGACGCCGACCAGCCTGCGGGCCTCGGCGAAGAAGCTGCCGCGCAGATCGTGCACCGACGTGAGCTCCGGCGGCAGTTCGGTGTCGTGAACCAGCGCCACGTGCACCGGAGTGCCGTTGCGGAGCGCGCGTTGCCACTCCCCCGTGACCCACTGGGATTTGACGGCGGCGGGCGACCCCACGACGACGAGGGCGTCCGCGTGGTCGATCGCGGCGTTGATCGCGATCTCCCAGTCGGTGCCCGGCCGCAGGTGCTCGACGTCCAGCCAGGTGCTGACTCGGCCGGACGCGGCGAGCACCGAGGTGAGCGCCTCGGCAGCGTGGAAGTCCCGCCTTGAGTAGCTGACGAATACGTTCGGCACCGATCAATCGTGCCCTGTCACGGCTCCGAGCAGGTCACGGATGTGCGCGGTCACCGAGGAGAACGCAGGACGGGCCATCGTCTCGGAGTAGTCGCGCTCCGAGGGCAGGTCGACGTCGATGACCTCCTTGACCACTGCGGGCCGTTGCGTCAGCACGATCACCCGGTTCGCCAGGTACACCGACTCCGCGATCGAGTGCGTCACGAGCAGCACGGTCGTGCCGGTCTCCCGCCACACCCGGTGCAGCTCCACGTTCATCTGCTCGCGGGTCAACGCGTCCAGCGCGCCGAACGGCTCGTCCATCAGCAGCACGCGTGGCTGATGCAGCAGCGCGCGGCACAACGCCACGCGCTGCTGCATGCCACCGGACAGCTCGTGCGGCAGGGCGTTCTCGAACCCTGAGAGTCCGGTCATTTCAATGAGCTCGTCGGCGCGCTTACCGGCCTCCGCCGGGTTCATGCCGCGCATCTCGGCCTGCAGCAGGATGTTGCGCCGCGCGGAACGCCACTCCAGCAACGCCGCCCGCTGAAACACGAACCCGATGTCGTGCCGCGGCCCGCGGACCTCCTCGCCGAGCAGCGTCACCGAGCCCGAAGACGGCTTGAGCAGGCCGGAGACCAGCTTCAACAGGGTCGACTTGCCGCAGCCTGACGGCCCGACGATCGACACGAACTCGCCGGGAGCGACGTCGAGCGAGACCTGCTGGATCGCCGTGACCTCCGTGCGCTTCGACTGGAAGCGCACGGAGACGTCGTCGATCGCGACGGCGGAGGTGGTGGTTCCCAGAGTCACGCTCATCCCTTCGGGGCAACGCTTTCTTCCCAGTACGCCGAAGGCTCGGACGCTTCCTTGATGATGCCGGTCTTCTGGAACGTGTCGATGGTCTTCTTCCAGTCGTCCACCGTGTTGACGCCCGGCGCCTTGTCCTTCGTGGCATCGGTGTGCAGCAACGTCAGCGTCGTCTTGAACTGCTCCAGCACGACCGCCGGCGACGGCAGCTGCTCGGCGGCGCCCTTCATCGACTCTGCCGCGGCCTCCGGTGCCTTCTCGGCCGCCGTCCACGCCTCCTGCGTCGCCGTGACCATCTTCTTCACCAGGTCGGGGTCCTTCTGCAGCATGGACTTGCTGGTGAGCAGCCCGTTGCTGAAGTAGTTCAGCCCGAACTCGGAGAACCGCAGGTACGAGACGTCCTTGCCGGACTTCTCCTTGATCGTCGGCCCCTGGTCGGACGCGAACCCGAGCAGCACGTCGGTGCGGCCGGAGATGACCGCGGCCATCTTGCCGGCCGGGTCGATGTTCTGGACGGAGACGTCGGACTCCTGCATGCCGTTCTGCTTGAGGAACGCCGGGAAGGTCTTCGTCAGCGCGTCACCCGCGGTCGTGGCGACGGACTTGCCCTTGAGATCCTCCGGCTTCTTGATGTTCTTCTCGGTGAAGAACTGCACCGACGCGGGCGTAGTCTGCAGGAACACCCCGATGCTCTTGGCAGGCACACCCTGCTCGACCGCGGTGGCGAGCGCGGACGTGTCCGCCCAGCCGAAGTCCGTCTGGCCGGCGCCGGTCGCCGTGACGGTCTTGCCGGAGCCCTGGCCCGCCTGGATCTTCAGCTTGATGCCGTGCTTCTCGAAGATCCCCTGCTTGACCCCGTAGTAGAACGGCGCGTGCTCGCCGTACGGGTACCAGTTGAGAGTCAGCGTGACCTCTTTGGTCTCGCCGCTGCCGCCCTGTGAGGACGTGCCGCCACCGCCTCCGCAGGCGGCAACCACCAGCATCGCGGGGAGAAGGCCTGCGAGCAGTTTCTTCATGATCCGCCTTTCGCTAGAAGGGTTGTGACGGCGGCGCCTCGCCGGCTGGCGTGCCACGGCAGCATCAGCTGTTCCGCGAGGTCGAGCAGGAGGAAGAGCAGGATGCCGACGAGCGAGATGACGATCAGGCCCGCGAAGAGCATCGGGGTGTCCATGTTGCCGTTGGCCTGCAGGATCACGTAGCCGAGACCCTCGTTGGAGCCGACGAACTCACCGACGACAGCACCGGTGACGGCCAGCGTCACGGCGACCTTCAGGCCGGCGAACAGGTGCGGGAGCGCGGCCGGGAAGCGGATCTTCACGAACGTCTTGACCGGGCCGCCGCCCATCGTGGCCGCGAGCTCGAGCATCTCGGTGTCGACCGATTTGAGACCGGTGACCGTGGAGATGACGACCGGGAAGAACGCCATGAGCACGGCCACGATCACCTTGGGCTCGAAGCCGAAGCCGAGCCACACCACGAACAGCGGCGCGATGGCGATCTTCGGGATGACCTGCGCGAACAGCAGGATCGGGTAGGCCGTGCTCTCGATCGTCCTGGAGTAGACCATCGCGACGGCCATCAGGACGCCGAGGACGCCGGCGATGACGAAACCCAGGATCGTCTCGTACGTGGTCACCCAGGTATGACCCCAAAGGTAGGACCATTTGTCCACGAGCAGGTCGAACGTCTTGCCCGGCGACGGCACCAGATAGGCCTCGACGAGGCCCGTGACGGTGATGAGGTGCCAGATCGCGAGACAGGCGACGAGCAGTGCGGCCGGACGCCACGCCCGCTCGATCACACCACGCCAGCGGTCCCCCGAAACCGGTTTCACGAAGCTCCCTAGGTCGAAAGCGCTTTCCCGTACGCTATGTCCGGCTTCACCGACCGGTCAAGGTGGAGGATCGATCAAGCTGGACCAGACCACCGACTTGACGTCTCCACCGTCGAAGGTCATCCGATCATTGGCACCGGCGCGTAGGCGTTTCCCGCGTGGTCACGACCGCGCGCGAGGTAGACCTCGTGCGAGCCGGACTTGAGAAAGCGGACAGTGGTCGGCATGTACCGCATGGTGTAGCCGCAGCGCCGCATTGTGCTGCGGTTCGGCGGACTGCCGTGTACCAGCATCGCCGAGTGGATGCTGCAGGCGCCCCGCTCCAGCTCCACGTCGACGGCGCGCGACTCGTCGACGGACGTTTCCTGGTTGAAGAACGAGTCGGCGTTACCCGTGTGCTCGACAGGGGCGAGATGACTGCCGGGGATCACGCGCAGGCAGCCGTTCTCGACCGTCGACGGGTCGATCGCCAGCCACACGGTGATCGCGTCGCCCGCCGGGTCGATGCTGTCGCGCCAGAAGTGCGCGTCCTGGTGCCACGGAACGGGTTTGCCGTCGCCGGCGGGTTTGCAGATGAAGTGCGACGAGAACAGCGCGATGTCCGGGCCGATCAGCGACTCGACGAGGTCCAGCACGTCCGAGTCCAGCAGCCACTCGAACAGCGCCGGGTCGGTCAGGTGCGGCACGTCCATGTGCTCGGGACGCTCGCCCTCCGGCAGCGCCGCCAGCTTCCGCTCGAAGTGCTGGGCCAGTGCCTCGAACTTCGACGGGGCCAGCAGGCGGCCGTGCGTCTCGTAACCGTCGGTCTGGAACATCGGTTCACCTCACGAGTAGGCCGGTCTCCTTGTCATAGCGCAGAACGCGTGCGGGCGGTGCGTCCACGGTCACCGTGGTGCCGATGGCGGGTTCGTCGTCCTCGGGCACGACGTACCCGATCTGGTCCTCGCCGCAGTCCAGCGTCACCAGCGACGTGACGCCGAGGTTCTCCACAATGGACACCGTGCCGGTGAACAGTCCCGAAGCGGCCGGTGTCAGGTACTCGGGCCGGACACCGACGACGACGTCTCCGCGCGGCACCAGGTTCATGGGCGTCGAGCCGATGAAGTTCGCCACGAACGTGTCGGCCGGCCGCTGGAACACCTCACGCGGCGTGCCGAGCTGCCGGATCCTGCCCGCGTCCATCACCGCGATCCGGTCGGCCAGCGCCAGTGCCTCGGCCTGGTCGTGCGTCACGAACACGGTCGTCAGCTCCAGCTCGCGCTGCAGCTTCTTCAAGAACGTACGTGCTTCCAGCCGCAACCGGGCGTCCAGATTGGACAACGGTTCGTCCAGCAGCAGCACCTCTGCCGACGCGGCCACCGCACGGGCCAGCGCCGCCCGTTGCTGCTGGCCACCGGAAAGCTGCCCTGGGCGGCGATCCAGCAACGCCCCGAGGCTCAGCCCGCCCGCCGTGCGCACAGCGGTCTCCTGCTGCACGGACTTCGCGACACCGCGCACCCGCAACGGATAAGCGATGTTCTCCGCCACGGTCATGTGCGGGAACAACGCGTAGTCCTGGAACACCATCGCCACCCGGCGGTCACCGGGCTGCAGCCGGGTGACCTCACGCGGCCCGATCGACACCGCACCCTCGGAGGCGCCTTCCAGGCCTGCGATGGTGCGCAGCAAAGTCGTTTTGCCGCAGCCGGACGGGCCGAGCAGGGCGAACAGCTCGCCGTCGAAGATCTCGACGTCCAGCGAGTCCACCGCCCGCACCCCGTTGGGGTAGACGGTGGAGAGACCGGCGATCGTGATGCCCGCCATCAGCTCTTGATGCCTCCGTGGAATCGGAACCCGTACCGCTTGTTCACGAACAGGTACAGCACGACCACCGGGATCGAGTACAGCAACGAGAACACCGGGATCACCGTCAGGTTGGCGCTGCCGCCCTCGTCGTACAGGGTGCGCAGCAGCACCGCCGCCGGCTGCTGACCGACGTCGCGCAGCAGCAGGAACGGCAGCAGGAAGTTGCCCCAGGCGTTGACGAACGCCCAGACGAAGATGGTCGCCACACCGGGCCGTGCCACCGGCAGCATGACGTGGCCGAGCACCTGCCACGGCGAGGCACCGAACACCCGCGCCGACTCCTCGTACGAGCGCGGCACGGCGTCCATGAAGTCCTTGAGGATGAAGATGGCCGCGGGCAACATGCCGCCCGCGATCACCAGCGCCGTGCCGAACTGCGAGTTGATCAGGCCGAGCTGCAGCATCATCACGAAGATCGGCACCATCGCGGCCGTGCCGGTCACCACGGACGACAGCAACAGCAACAGGTACAGCAGCAGATCCCGTCCAGGAATCCGCACCCGTGACAGCGCATAGGCCGCCAAAGCCGCCAGAACCGTCGTCACCACCGTGGCGATCGCACACAGGATCAACGAGTTCACCAGTGACGACAACGTGTACGGGTGGTCGAAGGTCGCCGAGACGTTCGACAACGTCCAGTCCGGCCACCGCAACCCGAGGCCGGGCTTCGAGTCGAACGGCGCGGAAGCCAGCCACAGCATCGGCACCGCGAAGAACGCCAGCACCACCGTGATCAGCACGTAGAAGCCGATCCTGCGGAGAATCCACAGTGGACTCATGCACGCCTCCGCAGCAACCGCAGGTACACCAGTGCGACAGCCAGGTTGCCGATCAGCAGCAGCAACGACATCGCCGACGCGTAACCGAGCTGCCCGCTTTCCAGCGCCTGCCGGTAGATCAGCACCGGCAGCACCTCCGACTGGTGGTTCGGGCCACCGGACGTCAGCAGGAACGGCGTGAAGTCGTTGGCCGTCCACAGGCTGATCAGCAGCGTGTTCGTCAGCACGTGCCCGCGGATGTGCGGGAACACGACGTCTCGCACGGTCTGCCAGCCCGACGCACCCACCAGCCGCGCCGTTTCGAGCTGCGACGGCGGCACTGCGGCCAGCGCCGACGTGTAGAGCAGCATGGAGAACGCCGTGCCGCGCCAGATGTTGAAGATGATCAGGCTGATCATCGGGTACTGCACCAGCCACGACGTCTCCGGCGAGCCGAGCAGCAGCCCCAGGGTGCCCGTGTCGCGGCTGAGGACGGCGAACCACAGGAACGCCACGACCGTGCTGGGCAGGATCCACGAGAGCAGCACCAGACCCTCGACCGTCCGCCGCAACCACTGGCTTGCCGACCGCAACAGCCACGCCAGCGCGAAGCCGAGCACGTTCTGCCCGATCACCGCCGAGAACAGCACGAACAACGCCGTCAGCCACACCGAGTTGGTGAACAACGGGTCCTGGACGGCCTCGAGCACGTTGTCCAGCCCGACGACCCGCGGGTTGGCCGCAGCGGGTCCGGTGAGCTGGTAGTTCGTGATGCCGATGTAGAGCGTCCACAGCGCGGGGAAGACCAGGAAGATCCCGATCAGCACCAGCGCCGGCGCGACGAACCCGACGGCGCGCCGGACGCCCAGACCCGAACTGTCCAGACCCGAACTGTCCGGCACGGAGCTAGCCAACGTTCTCCTCGCCGACCGCCTTCACCACTGCCTCTCGGTAGGCGCGAGCAACGTCGTCAGGACTCTTGCCGGACACCACGTCCGCGGTCGCCTGCTGCAGCGCCGCCGACACCTTGGGGTAGTTGGCGAGGCCCGGCCGGTACCGGGTGATCGGCAGGACCTTCTCCGCGATGAACGAGAGCATCGGGTCACCCGAGAGGACCTGGTCGTTCACGTCCTGGCGCTGGGTGAGCTGCGCGGTGCCCGCCAGCGACTCCTTCACGGCCTCGGCGGAGTTGAGGAACTGCATGAACTCCCACGCCTGCTTCGGGTACTGAGTGTTCGGGTTGATCACCCGCACGCCGCCGCCGGACATGCTCACGAAGTCCTGCCCGCCGACCCCGGCACCGGAAGTCTTGGCGGGAACCAGAGCCCAGCCCACGGCCGCGTCGCGATCGGCCATCTTCGCCACGCCGTTCTTCGGTTCCACGACGGAACGCCAGAAGTAGTCGCTCTCCAGCAGGATGCCGATCTTGTTCTCGCTGAACAGCGTGAACGACCGCTGCCTGCCGTTGGCCTCCTGCTGCAACACGGGATCGCCCAGGCCACCGCCGTAGATCTTCTGGTAGAGGCCGAGCACGTCCTTGACGTTGCTCGAATCTCCTTGCCACTTCCCGTTGTCGTAGATGGGTTTCCCGGTTCCGACGAGTGCGGGCAGCACGCCCTGCATGGTCGTGGCCTCACCCATCGCGGTTCCGGCGTTGAGCTGGATCGGCGTCACGCCCAGAGCTTTGAGTTTCGCGCCCGCGTCGAGCACGTCCTGCCACGACTTGGGCTGCCAGTCCGCGGGCAACCCGGCCTGCGCGAACAGCTTCTTGTTGAAGAACAGCACACGCCCGTCGGTGCCCATCGGAACGCCGTAGCGCTTGCCGTCGAACTCGCCGAGTCCCTGCACGGCCTTGGGAATCTGGTTCCAGCCGTCCCAGTCCGTCTTGCCGACAACGTCGTCAAGAGGCTTGATCTGGCCCGCCTGCGCGAACTCGCCCAGCCAGATGCCGTCGATCTCGATGATGTCGCCGCCACCGCCGGTCTTGAGGTCGAGCGCGACCTTGGTCTTGAAGTCCTCGTCGCCGGTGCCGTTCTGCTCGAACTTGATCGTCGCGGTGACGCCCTTGGCCTTCTGCTGCTCGGTGAACTTCGGGATCACCCAGTTCTGCAGCCAGTTCGCCCCGCGGGCGTTCTTCCCGCCCAGCGCCGCGTTCGCGACGATCGTCAGCGTGATCTCCTTGGCGTCGGCGTTGCGCGCCTGATCACCGCCCTGCGTCTGACCGAGACAGCCCGCTAGCAACCCGCACACCGCCAGCAGCCCGAACATCTTCGTTCGCCGCATCCGTGATCTCCCCACCCAGATGACCAGCTGGTCCGTCAGCTCCCAACATGGCACTGGATCATCGGCGCCACAAGCTCTCAGCCCCCTCTCAGCGCGCGCCTGGAAGGCTTCCGCACGAAGGGGGTAGATCAACAATGCACCTGCTGATGGCGGCTGCCCTTGCCGCGTCAACCTTGATATCGCCGCAGCTCAGCGGCCCGTTCTCGGTCGGCACGTTCGACGCTCACCTCACCGATTCCGCGCGCCTCGACCCGTTCCAGCCGTCGAAGAACCGGGAACTGATGGTGACCGTCAGCTATCCGGCCCAGCGCAAGGGACAGCAGGCGCCGTGGCTGGCCCCGGGCTTCGCCACGGCGGCGGACCCGATCCTCTCCAGCCCGGCGTTCCTCGACGTTCCCGCCGGGACGGTCAACTGGTCCGGCACGCTGCGACAGGCCCGAGTGGACGCGCCGGCAGTGCCGGGCAAATGGCCTGTTGTGCTGTTCTCACCGGGACTTCAGGCACCACGCGAGTTCTACGCGAGCACCGCTGACGACCTGGCGAGCCGCGGCTATGTCGTGGTGACCGTGAGCCACACGTACGAAAGCCTGCTCGTGGAGTTCCCCGGCAACCGCGTCGAGTTCGGCCAGACCGACGGCAGCCCGGAAACGATGAAAAAGGTCATCGACACGCGGGTCGCCGACATGCGGTTCGTGCTCGACAAGGTGCCGGGCCTGCACAGGTGGGCCGACACGAGCCGGGTCGGCATCGCAGGGCACTCGTTCGGCGGTTACACGGCAGGCGAGACGATGGTGCGCGACCGGCGGTTCGACGCGGGCATCAACATCGACGGCGCGATGGAGCACACCGGCGACGGCGGCACCTACGCGCCCGGCGAGGTGGTCACCAAGGGCCTGGACCGGCCGTTCCTGCTGTTCGGCGGTGACATGGGCGAGCGGGAACTCTCGCACGTGGACACGAGCCTGACCCGGACGTGGGCCGACTTCTGGCCGAACCAGCGCGGCTGGAAGCGGGACGTGCACCTGGACGACGGCGCGCACTTCGGGTTCAGCGACCTGCAGTGGTCGGTGCCGCAGATCGCTCAGGTCACGCCGGAACGCCGCGCAGGTCTCATCGGGACGATCAACCCGCGGGATGCGCTGAAGGCCCAGCACGACTACGTGGCCGCGTTCTTCGACCTGCACCTCAAGCACCGCGGCACGAAGCTGTTCGACCGGCCGCGCCATCCGGGGATCCGTCTGGTGGAGTGATCGATAACGTGGACGGGTGACCGCTCGACGCACCATGCTCAAAACGCTCGCCCTGCTCCCTCTCGCCGGCTGCGCGGCCAACCAACCCCCTGCCCTGGCACCGACAACGACCACAACGACGACCAGCGCAACACCCGTACGGCACGACGCGCTGTTCGAGCTGGAGAAGAAGTTCGACGCACGGCTGGGCGTCTACGCGGCCGGCGTCGGCACGATCGAGCACAGGGCGGACGAACGGTTCGCCTTCTGCTCGACGTTCAAGGGCCTCGCCGCGGCCGCCGTTCTGCACCGCAACCCGATGACGCACCTGGACACCGTCATCACCTACACCGAGGCCGACCTGATGAAGAGCTCGGCCATCACCAAGCAGCACGTCCAGACCGGCATGAAGCTCCGCGACCTGTGCGACGCCGCGGTCCGGTTCAGCGACGGCACGGCGGGCAACCTGCTGCTCCGCGACCTCGGCGGCCCCGCGGAGCTCACCAGGTACCTGCGCGAGCTCGGCGACAACGAGACCCGCATGGACCGCGTCGAGCCCGCCATCACGGAAGCGACGCCCGGCGACCCGCGAGACACCGCCACCCCGCGCTCGCTCGGCACGGATTACCAGCGGCTCGTGCTCGGAGACGCCCTCCCACCTGAGAAGCGCGACTTCCTGAAGGACCTGCTGGAACGCTCGGTCACCGGAGCCAAGCGCATCCGGGCGGGCGTGCCGCAGGGCAGCAAGGTCGCGAGCAAGACCGGCACCGGCGACTACGGCACGGCCAACGACATCGCCGTCGTGTGGCCGCCCGGCCGGGAGCCGATCCTGATCGCGATCATGTCGAGCAGGTCTTCCGCGGACGCCAAGTACGACGAGGCTCTCATCGCCGAGGCCACCGCCTACGTCGTCAAGACCCTCATCTGACCGAGGACACGTCCGCCCACACGGTCTTCGAGTCGGGGTACCGGTAGTGACCCCACACCTGCGCCAAACCGTTCACCAGCAACAACCCGCGCTGCCGCCGCCCCAGGAACCCCATCCGCCCGAGCTGCGGGAAGCGGCCGGGCGTTCCGTCGTCGACCTCCACCCGCACGACCTCGCGTTCTGGCAGGCGAAGGATTCGGGCACGACGTGGTGCGGCGGCGTGGTGGTAGGCGTTGCTCACGAGTTCCGTGGCAACGACCATCACGTCGACCACCACGTTCTCGTGCATCCCCAGCAGAAGGCGGCGCACCTCCGCTCGCACGTTCGCGAGCGGCAGGATTCCCTCCGGTAGGACGAGGTCCAGTCGTTCGCTGGACCGTCCTGCAATACCCATCAGCATCTCCCCGCGCCCTGTTCGTTCAAGGCACGAGGATCCGTACCCACGAGCGCGTAAATCGAAACCCTTCGAACTGGAATCACGGTCGCCTCGGAAGATCGGCCCACACCACAGTACCTCCGTGCGCCCTGTCCACGCCCCAGCGATCGGACAGCCGCGCGACCAGGACCAGGCCATATCCCCGCTGTGGACGGGAGACCTTGCGCAGCGGCGGGTGGGCGCGGGCATCGTGCGCGATCTCGACGCGGAACCTGGACTTCTCCACGACCACGCGCAGGAACGACGGTTCCGAGGTGTAGCGGTAGGCGTTGCTGACGAGTTCGTTGACCACCAACAGCACGTCGGCGACGCAGTCGGTGTTCTCGCCCATCAGCTCCAGGCGCACCCAGCGCCGGACGGTCGCGAGTGACGGCCGCTGCCTGCCCAGTGGGAGGTGTGCCGCCTCGCCCGTCCTCGCTGCCTGGTCGCGCGCCAAACCGCTCCTCGGTCAGTTGATCAGTTCGGGGGCGGGTTACCCGATTGCATCGGCCGCCAAACCAACGAGTTCACAAGCTTGAACTCCGGTTAATCTGATCACGCCGCCGCAACTCCAGGGGGAACCGCGTGCTCAGATCCTTGTCGCCCGTGCTGGTTGCACTGGCGGTGATGTATTCGGCGCAGCAGCTGCTCACACCGATCTTCGCGCCGCTGTCCAACGATCTCAACCTCACCGCGACCCAGCTGGGGCTCGTGCTCACGATCGCCTCCGTGGCGTTCACCCTGGCGAGCCCGCTCTGGGGACTGGCTCTCGACGCCATCGGGCTGCGTGCCGTGCTGATCGCCGGGCTCGTCCTGTGCGTGGCCGGGCTGGCCGGGTTCGCCGCGGCGGTGACGTTCGGCCTCGACGAAACGCTGACGCCCGGCCTCGCGTTCACGTTCATGCTGGTGTTCCGCAGCTTCCTGTTGAGTGCCGGGCTCGCGGTGCTGCCGGTCGCCGCGCTCGCCGTCGCGGGCACCGTCACGGTGGGCGAAGGGGAACGCACTCGAGCCGTCGGCCTGGTCGGTGCGGCGCAAGGACTTTCCGCCGTGATCGGACCGCCGGTCGGTGGCGCGCTCGCGGTGGTGTCGCTGATGTTGCCGCTGTACCTCGCGCCGGTGATCGCTCTGCTGCTCGCGGTCGTGGTCCTCCTCGTCTTCAAGCCGCCCGTCGAACGTCCGCAGCAGACGGTCCAAACGCGGCCGTGGGAGCTGTTGCCCGCCTTCGGCGTCGGGTTCCTGATGTACCTGTCGTTCGGACTTGCGCAGGTCGTCGTCGCGTTGCTGGTCAGGGAACGGCTGGAGTTCACCACCTCTTCGTTCGCTGTCGGCGGCGTGCTGCTCGTCTCCGCCCTCGGGCTCGTCATGACGCAGGGCGTGGTCGTGCCGCTGGTGAAGTGGCCTGCCGCCCGGTTGATGCGCACCGGTGCGCCGATCGCGATGGCCGGCTACGCGGTTCTGGCGGTTGCGACGTCGTTGTGGCTGGCGGCGGTGGCGTTCCTGGTGGTGGCGGTCGGACTCGGCCTGGCGGTCTCCGGGTTCGCCGCGGCGGCCTCGCTCGGCGTCGGACCGAAGCGCCAAGGCCTGGTGGCCGGACTGGTCAACGCCACTTACGGGCTGACGTTCATCATCGGGCCGATGCTGAGCACCCTGCTGTACGACTTCGAACAGGTCGCGCCGGTGATCGCCGCCGGAGTGGCCGCCGCACTCGCGTGCGCGTTGTCGCTGGTTCAACTCACGCCACGGGTCCCGCAACCGGTGGCGTGACCGCGGCTCAACCGGTCGGCCGCGGTGCGAGGATCTGGCCAGGTTCGAGCTGGAACGCCCGGCGCAGCTCGCACAACGCGTAGTGCGAGCGGGACTTCACCGTCCCGGTCGGCACGCCCAGACACACAGCAGCCTCGGTGTACGTGCGGCCGTTGTAGTAGAGCTCGGTGAGCACGCGCCGGTGTTCATAGGACAGTGACGCGAGCACGGTTCCCATCACCAACGAGTCGACGACGTGCTGCGCGTGATCCGGTATCGGTTCCGGTTCGTGCTCGCCGGTCTCGTGCGGCCGCACCGTCCTGGCCCGTGCCCTGTCGATGACGACGTTGCGCGCCACCGTGATCAGCCAGCCGCGAGCGGACGACCCGTCGGCGAACGATTCGGGATGCCGCCACGCCCGCAGGAAGGTCTCCTGCACCACGTCCTCGGCGGCCGCGCGGTCTCCGGTCAGCCGGGTCGCGTAGTTCAGCAGACTGTGGTGGTGGTCCTCGTAGAGCACGTGGAGGAAGTCGTGCATGCCGGTCAGTGAAATCGGCACCCTGCCGGGAGGCAACGACCCTGTCCAATCCGATAAGGAATCCCTTACCGCATGCGGGCCATTACTCTGCGCACGTGAGGCGTTACTTCAGCATGCTCGTGCTGGCACTGCTCGCCGCGACGGCCGTGGCCGTCCCCGCGCAGGCCCACGCCGAGCTCAAGAGCAGCAGTCCGGCGTCCGGCGCGGCACTCGACACCCCGCCCCAGCAGATCGAGCTGACGTTCAGCGGCGTCATCAGCCTGCCCGACGGCGACGCGGTCACCATCACGGGACCCGACGGCGCCAAGTGGCCGGTCACCCAGGCGCACGCCGTCGACAAGACGATCACCGCGACGGTCGACTCCGCCGCGGCCAAGGCGGGTGCGCACACGCTTGCGTGGCGCGCGCAGTCCGACGACGGTGACGTCATCACGGGCACGTTCACCTTCACGATGAACGTCGCGGCGCAGACGTCGTCCGAAGCCCCGACCTCCTCCGTGACGATGAGCGCGCCGGTGTCCAACGCTCCCCCGTCGACCACGTCATCGGAGTCCGGTGGCGTTCCCGCCTGGTTGTGGATCGTGGTCGTGCTGATCGTGCTCGTCGGCGTGATCCTGCTGGTCCGCCGCCGCAAGACCTAGCCGCTTGCGCAGGAGGTCGCGTTCGGCGGGGTGCTCAGCCCGTTCGAGCGCGGCCTCCAGCGCCGCGACCGGGTCTCTGCCGAGCCGCGTCAACAGATCCGCACGGACGGCGTGGAACAGGTGGTAGCGGTCGAGTTCGAGCGCGTCGACCTCGTGCAGCGCCTTCTCCGGACCCTCGACCTCCGCGACCGCGACCGCGCGATGCAGTGCCACGACCGGGCTCGGCGTGATCGCCATCAGCTGGTCGTAGAGCGCCACGACCTGGTGCCAGTCGGTCGGCGGATCGCTGTGCACGGCGTTGATCGCGGCCTGGATCTGGTACGGGCCCGGCTGGTTCCAGCGCAGGCAGCGGCGCACGATGTCCTGGCCCTCGGCGATCAGGCCCGCGTCCCACTCCGACCTGTCCTGGTGTTCGAGCAGGACGATCTCGCCGTCGCGCAGCCGTGCCCGCCGGCGTGACGCGACGAGCAGCATCAACGCCAGCAGCCCCCACACCTCGGGCTCGTCCGGCATGAGCCCCGCCAGCACCCGGCCGAGCCTGATCGCCTCCGCCTCGAGGGACTCCCTGTCCAGGTAGCCCTCGTTGAAGATCAGGTAGACGACGGCGAGCACCGCCTTGAGGCGTCCTGGCAGGTCGGCGTCGCGCGGCACCCGGTACGGGATGCGGGCCGCGCGGATCTTGCCCTTCGCCCGCACGATCCGTTGCGCCATCGTGGGTTCCGGCACCAGGAACGCCCTGGCGATCTCCGCCGTCGTCAGGCCGCCGAGGAGTTTCAACGTCAACGCGACCTGGGCCTGCAGCGCCAGCGACGGGTGGCAGCACGTGAAGATCAGCCGCAGCCGGTCGTCGGGCACGTCTCCCACCTCCTCGTCCGGCTCGTGTTGAAGCAGTGCGGCCTGCACGTGCTTCTCGTGCCCCTTGGTCTCGCGGCGCAGCCTGTCGATCGCACGGTTGCGGGCGGTCGTGATGATCCAGCCGGCCGGAGCCGGCGGCACGCCTTTGACCGGCCACTGCTCGGCGGCCGTGGTGAAGGCGTCCTGCACCGCCTCCTCGGCGAGGTCGATGTCGCCGAGAACGCGGGTCAGGACGGACACCGCGCGGCCGTACTCCGCGCGGAAGATCTCCTCGATCATCAGAACGCGATCGGCCTGACCTCGATCGACAACGGGCTGAGCACGGTCGCGAGCCTGCGTCCCCACTCCAGCGCCTCGTCCAGATCAGCGGCCTGGATGACCGTGAAACCGCCGATGTGCTCCTTGCCCTCCACGAACGGGCCGTCGGTCATCAGCACGTCGTCGTCCTTGGCCCGCAGCACGGTCGCGGTCGACGGCGGGTGCAGACCGACCGCGAACACCCAGGCGCCCGAGGTCTGCATCTCCTCGTTGAGCTTCCCCAGGTTCTCCATGATCGGGTCGAGCACCTCGGGCGGAGGGACCTCTCCGTCGGGCTGGTAGATGCTGAGCAGGTACTTCTGCGTCATGGTGGTCTCCTTTCGCCCCTTGTACGAACGCGGGCCGCCGGAATCGACAACCATGGCGACATGATCCCGTCGATCCATCCGCTCGACGACTCGGCCGCGAGCCTGGCGCGGGGAACCGCGAAAAGGGTGCGGTGAACCCACCACCCGTCCGCCGCCGAGTGGTGGGTTCGGTTCACCGAGGTCAGCTGGGCACGGGCACGCAGTCGTGCATCGAGACGAGTTGACGCCGCATGCGTTCCCGCAGCAGATCGATCACCTCGGTGACCGTGTTCGCCTCCGCGTACGCCTGCACCTCGACCCACTTCAGGTCGAGCCTGGCGTGCGCGTGGATCACGGACTTGTCCGAAGTCAGGTTGACCCACGCGAAGTCGACACGGTCCGGGGCGTACCGGTCCAGCGAGCCGATTCGCGCTGACGCGTAGTCCCTGGCCTGCTCCGGAATGGCGTCCGCGAGCGAGACCTGGATGTAGTCCATCGACACCTGCCTCCTCAAGGCCACGCGGCATCGCAACGTGGCCGGTCCGACGATACGAATCCGATCGCAACGCCGAACCAGGCGTTGGTCCCGACAGCGCAGGGTCTTTCTCCTGAGATGATGGTGCGGCTGGGGGACCTGGTGATCTCACTGGACCAATGCGGAGACCTTCTGGTCGAGCTGTTCTTCGCTGGGAGCGCCGGTGAGCAGTTCCACCGAGCCGTCAGTGCGCACGAACGCGAACGTGGGCTGAGCGGTCACGCCGAACCGCTTCCACACCGAACCGTCGAGGTCCGCCAGGTGCGGAAACCCGGTCATCTCGTGGTCGGACACGAACTTCTTCATCGCGTCGAGCTGGTCCTCCGCCGCGACACCGACGAACTGAACCTTGTTGTGGCGCTTGGCGATCTCCGCGACGGTCTTCGCCTCGGCGTTGCACGACGGGCACCAGGGCGTCCAGAACCACAGCACGGCAGGCTGGCCGACGAGCTTGTCACCGCGGAACTCCGCGCCCTCCAGGGTTTTCGCGGTGAACTGGAACTTCTCAGGTGGCGGCGCCTTCTCCGCACATCCCGTGAGCAGCAGCACCATTCCGAGCAGCACTCCGAGGAAGCGCATGGGCTCCTCACCTCCTGTCTGTGCGTACGGCCTTGCGCCTCCTCCGGTTCAGCCACCAAACGCCGGCGACCGAAAGCTGAGCGCCGATCGCTTACGTGACTGATCTATCCGACACACCTTGTGGCTTCCCGATTACGCGCGGTATGGTCTAGACCTTCAACCGCCGCCGCGATGTAACTGCACGCAAGCACATCAAGGCAAAGGAAGTCACATGAAGAATCGACCCAGGCTTGCTGCCGCTCTGGCAGGCGTTCTGGCGGCACCGTTGGTCCTCGTGGCTCTCCCCACCGGTACTGCGTTCGCGCACGGCTATGTGTCTTCGCCTGCCAGCCGTCAGGCGCAATGTGCCAGTGGCGCTGTCAGGGACTGCGGGGCCATCCAGTACGAACCGCAGTCCGTCGAGGGCCCGAAGGGCCTGCGCAACTGCCACGCAAACCTGTCGCAGTTCGCCGTGCTCAACAACGACAGCAAGGGGTGGAAGGTCGCGAACGTCGGCCGCACGGTGAAGTTCAACTGGACGTTCACGGCACGCCACCGCACTCGTGACTACGAGTACTTCGTCGACGGCCGCAAGGTCGCGACGTTCAGCGGCAACAACCAGCAGCCTCCGGCCACCGTCTCGCACAGCGTGAACCTGGGGTCGGCCGGCCGGCACAAGGTGCTCGCCATCTGGAACATCGGCGACACCCCGATGGCGTTCTACTCCTGCATCGACGTCAACGCGAGCTGATCACCGATCGGTGCGCGAGTTCCCCTTCCGCTCACGCACCACCTGCTCGACGTCGAACGGCATGAGGTTCAACGGCGGGCCCGACAACGGTTTGCGCAGTGCGTCGAGGATCTTCGCGTTCATCTCCCCGATGATCGCGCGCGCCTCGTCGTCGGTCGTGGCCGCCAGGGCACGGGCCTTGGCGGTCTCGGCCTGCTTGCGCAGCACCAGGGAAGGGGGCAACCCTGCATTGCCCTCTTCCTCCCGCACCTTCTTCTTGATCCACCAGTCTTCTTCGAGCGGCTCGCCCGCTCCCGGCAACGGCTTGCCCGCGCTCGGCAGGCCGTCGAACTCTCCGCGTTCCTGGGCTTCGCGGATCTGCTTGTCGATCCACGACTCGAAGTCCATGCCCGGCGGTTTGCGTTGCGTCATGGGGAGAACCTCCTGACTGCGGCTTGAATCGCCTCGACGAACGCGGGGCTGCCCTTGTGGCCGGCGTCGTCCACGAGGGTCAGCTCGGCGTCCGGCCACGCCTGTGCCAACGCATGGGCCGTGTCCGCCGGACAGCTCATGTCACGACGGCCGTGGATCAGCGCGGCCGGGATGCCCGCGAGCTTGCCGGCGTCGCGCAGCAACGAGCCGTCCTCGACGAAACCCAGGTTCGCGTAGTAGTGCGCGATGATCCGCGCGAGCGCGATTATGTCGTCGGACGCCCGATCGCCGAACACGGTCGCCTTGCCGAAGCTCTCCAGCGACAGCACGGTGTCCTCCCACCGGCACCACTCGAGCGCGGCCTGCTCCCGCACGGCGCGGTCCGGGTTCTCCATCAGGTCCGCATACGCGCGCACGACGTCCGGCGCGTCGCCGACGTGCGCGCTGAACCGCTCCCAGGCCTCCGGGAAGAACCGGGAAACGCCCTTGTAGAGCCAATCCAGCTCACGGGCGGACGAGAGGGTGACCGCGATCAGGATCATCTCGGTGACGCGTTCGGGGTGACGTTGCGCGTAGGCGATGCCGAGCGTGACACCCCAGGATCCGCCGTACACCAGCCACTTCTCGATGCCGAGGTGCTCGCGGAGCTTCTCCATGTCGGCGATCAGGTGGTCGGTCGTGTTGAGACCCATGTCCACGGCGGGGTCGCTCGCGTGCGGCGTGCTCTGACCGCAGCCGCGCTGGTGAAAGATCACCAGCTTGAACTTCTCGGGGTCGAGGGCCTTGCGGGCGCCCTTCGCCGGGCCGCCCGGACCTCCGTGGAGGAACACGGCAGGCTTGCCGTCCGGGTTGCCGACGACTTCCCAGTAGATCTGGTTGCCGTCCCCGACGTCGAGCATGCCGTGTTCGTAAGGCTCCATGATCTTCAGCGTAGCTAGATCCTCACCAGTTTCCAGGTCAACCCGGCGTCGTCGGACCGGTAGACCTCGGCGAACTCCTGACCGGGTCCGCCGCGCACCAGCGTGGCGTGCCGCGGGTCGGAGAACGCCAGGTCCTCGAACGGCGGCCCGCCGAGCGTGAGCAGCGTGTCCCACTTCTCGCCGGGACCGCGGTGGACGAACGACCAGTCACGTCCGGTCGCGGCCACGAGTGCCGCCTCAGGAGAGATCGCGAAGCCGGTCGTGATGCCCTCACGCGGCGGCACGCTGACAACTTTGAAGGGCCCGCCGTCAGACCTGAGCAGCTCCTTCGTCATGTTCCCGAAGCCGGGATCGAAGCTGCACAACGCATAACGGTCGGTGCCGACCGTGCCGAGCCGCGTGGCCGCGAAGACCGTGCACGGCGCGGGTTCCTCCAGCCAGCCAGACGGAGACCGCGTCCAGTACCGGTTCTCCTCACCGAACCTCGACAGCGAAACCTGGCCTTCCGCGATGTCGCCGAACGCCTGGCCCTTCACCTCGATCCCCGGCACCGGCTGCCACGAGCCGAACCACAGCTCGCGGTGGAACAACCTGCTGGACGTTCCGTCGTAGATCACCGCGAGGAACCCTGAGCTGTCGAACCCCAGTGCCCCAACGGTTCCCTTGATTCCCGACGGTTCCCAGCGCGTGCCGCCGTTGCTGGTGACGAAGAGCTGCTCGCCATCGGTCACCATGCCCGCGGCGTCGTTCGCGAAGACCACCCGCAACCGATCCGTCTCCGGCACGGACAGCGCCGGCGTCTTCACGCGAGTCCACGACGTCCCGCCGTCGAGCGTGCGGACGAGCTGCGGGCACTTCGCGGTCTGGCACAGGGTGTCCAGGCCCAGCACCCAGCCGCGGTCAGCGGACACCCAGGACGTCGACGCGGGCACGACCCCGGTACCGGCGTGCGCGACCGAAGTGGTCAATCCCGTCAACAACAGTGAAATCACAAGAACAGCAATGCGTTTCCCCCACATCGCCTTCTCCCCTCAAGAGGCTGATTCCCACTCAACACCTCTTGCCCGTGAAGCGGCAACCACCCAGACCGCCACCAGCACACCCGCGCCACCGCTGAGGATGAACGTCAGCTCAGGCCCGACGGCGTCCAGCAGCAGACCACCGCCGATGTACGAAACCGCCGCGGCCACACCGATTCCGCCGTAGAAGTTGCCGAACACCCTGCCTGTTCGATCGCCGGGCACGAGCCGCTGGATCAACGTGCTGTGCGCGACGTCCATCGCCGCGATGCCGATCCCGCGCACGGTCTGCAGCGCGAACGCCGACGCGACACCCCACGCGAGACCGGTGAACAGGTTGCCGGCGCTGCTGATCACGAAACCGGTGACGAGCAACGTGACCATGCTCAGCCTGGCCGATCCCCTGGCCAGCAAGGCGTAGCCGGCGAGCAGACCGATGCCCACGGCACCGAGGACCACTCCGGCCACGCTCTCGGACTCGCCGAACACGACCATGGTCAGCTGCAGCAGCGCCACGTCGTCGATCGCGGTGCACGCGACGACACCGCAGAAGCCGAGGAAGACGATCCGCAGCGCCCGGTTGCGCCAGATCTCGCTCAGGCCGGCTTTCACGTCGGTGAACAAGGTCTCCCCCTGCTCCGACGGCACGATCAGCTTCGGCAGCCGCAGCAACAACAACGCCGACAGACCGAACGAAACGGCGTCCACGAGCAGCACGCCTCGGGTGTCCATGAACTGCAGGAGCGCGGCGGCGAGGAACGGCCCGATCACGTCGGCGCTGTTGGAACCCAGGCCCATCACGGTGTTCGCCTGTCCGAGGTCCTTCCGCGCGACCAGGCTCGGCACGGCCGCCCGCGAGGCCGGGATGAAGATCTGACCGATCACGGCTCGCACACCGACGAGCACGAGCAGGATCGGCAACGGCGGCAGGGTGAACGCGATGACCGCCAGCAGCACGCCCTGCGCGACCTCGCAGACGATCATGACGGTGCGCCGGTCGAACCTGTCGCTGATGACCCCGGTCAGCGGACTGAGCAGCGACGGCGCGAAGTCGCCGACCAGCAGCAGCGCGGCCACCGCGATGGCCTTCCCCAGGATCGACTGCACGTGCACCATCAGCGTGACCAGGCTGAGCGCGTCCCCCACAACAGAAACGACCCGTGCGGTGCCGAGCACGCGCAACGGGCCGTTCTCCTTCAGAAGCGTCAGCACTCGCTCATCGTGCCAACACCTGTTCGAGCTGGTCAGCCAATTTATTCATGATCTTGGCGTAGGAGGCGTAGCTCAGCGGGGCCACCGCGTTCCACTCCACGAACCGGTTGGCCTGCACGGCGGGCAATGCCTGGAAGACCGGGTGGCCCTCCTTCATCTTCTCCGGGCCGAGCACGTGCTGGCGGGTGTCCCACATGATCACGTGCTCTTTGTAGGTGCCGGAGTTCTCCCACGACAGCGACTGGAAGTAGCCGCCACCCTCGGTGTCTGGCTTGTCCGGCGTGAGCAGCGGCAGGCCGAGCTCCTTCGAGTACCAGTCGAGGTCGGGGTTGCGGGCCGGCACCGCGACGTAGAAGAGCTTCGGGTCCGCGCCGACGACCTGGATCTTCTGGTTCGCCGCCTTCATCTTCGCGCCGATGGCCTTGAGCCGGTCCGCTGCCTTGGTGAACGCCTCCTCGTCGGCCTTCACCTTGGCCGACTCGACGTCACCGCCGAGCGCCTTGGCGAGCTCGCGGAAGCGCTTGACGCCGTCCGGCAGCTGGATCTTGGACTGTCCGATGCCGACGGTCGGCGCGACCTTGAGCACCTTCTCCTCGAACTCGGCTGTGAGGTGCCAGAGCCCGGTGACCTCGGGGTAGTGGCCCGCGACGACCAGGTCGGCGTTCAGCGCGGCGAACTTCTCGAAGTCGATCTCACCGTAGCCGGGGCCGGTGACGTCGGTGACCTGGCTCGGGTCGATGCTGCCGGCCTCGGGGTCGGTGCTGCCGTCCGCGCGCTTGAGCGGGCCGAACGTGCCGACCACGTTGACGCCGAAGTCCTTGAGCGCACCCGCGGCGGACACCTGCGCGACGACGCGCTCCGGCCGCTTCGGCGCGGTGACCTCCTTGCCGCGATCGTCCTTGAACGACCACTGGCCCTGTTGCTCCGTGGGAGCGTTCCCGCCACACCCGGCCACTAGGCCGAGCAGCAGAACCGCGGCGACTGTCCTGCGCACCTGTCCACCTCCTGAGTTTAGCCTTACCTAACCTATCAAGAGGGCGTTGAGGAAGTTGGCGTCCCATGTCGATTCCGAGGCCGTTCCTTCGACGAGGTAGTAGAGGCAAAGTTCCGGATCGGAGGGTCGTCATGATCGCCACGCTCATCGCAACACTGGTCGAGGAAGACCACGCGGAGAACAACGGCGTTCTGGCGCCTGACGACCGCCTGACCTGCCACGTGCACGGCAGGTGGATCCACCAGTGCGTCTCGTCGCCCGTGCACGTCAACCCGGTCACGCGACACCGCTGGTGCCGCGGCTGCGACGCCGAGCTCGGCGTGGCGGTCGACGAGCTCTCCGGTGATGTCGCGATGCGCTGCCCCCGCTGTGGGCGCGGGGGCAGCGCCGCCACCGCCCGGCTGATCGCCGCGTGCCGTGCCTCGATCGAGGCACACCGGGCGGCCTGATCGCTGAACCCTGTCGACTGTTCGGCCGTACGCCTCCTCAGAAGTTGTTTCCGACTCTCTGAGGAGGCCGCGTGCCCGGCCGACGTGCTGCAAGGACCACCGCTCTGGCCGCCGTAGTCGCCGCGACGGTGGTGTCGATGCCTTCGGCGCACGCCCAGCCCGCCGACGACGCGCTGAAGGCCTACACCGACCTGACGCGGGAGGCGGAGAAGCTCAGCCAGGACCACCTCAAGGCCCAGAGCGACCTGTCCAGGGCGAAGGCGATCGTGGTCGCCGCCACCGAGGCGGAGAAGAAGGCGCTGGCCGAGTCCGAGCAGTATCGCGGCCAGGTCGACGTGCTGACCACCGCGTCGTTCGAGGGCGCCAGGCTCAACAACCTGTCAGCGTTTCTGACGTCGACGTCCCAGCAGGACTTCCTGGAGCGGATGGAGGCGATGAACATCATCGCCGCCGACCAGAACGACGCGGTATCGCGGATGAACGCCACGCTGGCCGCCGCGAAGAAGGCGAGCACCGACGCGACCACCGCGGCAACCGCCGCGGAGAAGTTCGCCGCGGACGTCTCCACGCGCAAGGTCGCCATGGACCAGCAGGTGACGGTCGCGCGGACCAAGTACCAGTCGCTGTCCGCGCCGCAGAAGCAGACTTTGGCGGCTCCCGGTCCCAAGGTCTCCGTGTCGGTACCGGCGGGCGCGGCCGGGGTGGCGCTGAACTTCGCGCTGGGCGAGCAGGGCAAGCCGTACGTGTTCGGCTCGAACGGGCCCAACTCGTGGGACTGCTCGTCGCTG
The DNA here is from genome assembly GCF_012184385.1 of Lentzea indica. Taxonomy (GTDB): domain Bacteria; phylum Actinomycetota; class Actinomycetes; order Mycobacteriales; family Pseudonocardiaceae; genus Lentzea; species Lentzea indica. The sequence continues at coordinate 2,248 of NZ_VSRL01000030.1, read as the reverse complement.
ATGCAGGCCGCCTACCGGGCAGCAGGGGTGTCCATTCCTCGTGTCACCTACGACCAGGCGAAGGTCGGCCGCGGAGTGGGTCGCGGCGAGGTCGCGCCGGGCGATCTCATCATCTACTACTCAGGTCAGTCGCACGTGGCCATGGCCGTGGACGGCACCCGCGCGGTGCACGCGTCCACTGAGGGCGTGCCGGTGAAAATCGCCAACATCGACTCGATCGGACCCATTTCGGTGATTCGCCGGGTGGTCGGGTGACGCTTCTCTCCCACCCCGCGATAAACCGACGTAGGCGACCGTGAGAGCGTGCTGGCCGGTGAACTGTTGGGGACCCGGTGGTGGACGAACACAAGGTCGTTCCGTAACCTGTCCGAGACCTTCGGCCCAGCAGTTAACCCACTCGGGGCACACGCCAAGGTTGCCGCCTTACCCGCAGTAGTTCTCGCGGGGCGGCTGCCAGGACAAAGGAGGACCCGCGACGTGTTGTCGCACCCCTCACGCCGCACCGTGCGTGGAGCGTTCGTGGCGACCGCAGCGGTCGTCGCAGCAGCTCTCCCCACGGCCCCGGCCACCGCACAGCCTTCTGCCGCTGACGCGCTCGCGAAGTACAACGAGCTCTCCGAGAAGGCTTCCAAGCTCAACCAGGACCACCTCAAGGCCCAGGACGACCTGAAGGCCAAGCAGGGGGAACTGGACAAGGCCAAGGGTGACCTCGCGGTCGCCCAGAAGGCCGAAGAGTCCCTCCGCGGACAGGTCGACGTCCTCACCGAGGCCACCTACTCGGGCGCGCGTTTCAACCAGATCTCCGCGCTGCTCGTGAGCGACTCGCAGCAGGACTTCCTCAACCGCATGTCGGCCATCAACATCCTCGCGGCCGACAACGCCGAGGCGCTGAAGAACCTCACCGACGCCGTCAACGCGGCCGACGCCGCGACGAAGTCGGCGAACGACGCCACCGAGGCGTCGAAGAAGCTGCTCGGAGAGGTCGAGCAGAAGAAGGCCGACCTCGACAAGCAGCTCAAAGAGGCCAAGGCCCAGTACGACTCGCTGAGCGCCTCCACGAGGAACGCGCTGAAGAACGCCGGCGACATGTCGAACATCTCGGTCCCGCCCGGCACCGCCGGCAAGGCCGTGCAGTTCGCTCTCGACCAGCGCGGCGAGCCCTACGTCTACGGCTCCAACGGCCCGGACTCCTGGGACTGCTCGTCGCTGATCCAGAAGGCCTACGCCTTCGCGGGCGTGTCGATCGGCCGCACCAGCTACGCCCAGGCCGCCGCGGGCCGCTCCGTCAGCCGTGGCGAGGTCAAGGCCGGCGACATCATCGTCTACTACTCCAGCCAGTCCCACGTGGCCCTGGCGATCGACAACGTGCGTGCCGTCCACGCCTCCACCGAGGGCGTGCCGGTGAAGATCGCCGACATCAACTCGATCGGCCCGATCAGCGCCATCCGTCGCGTCGAGGGCTGACGTCGCTCGTGAAGCGCCCCCTTCCCGGCCTCCGGTCCGGGGAGGGGGCGTTCTGCTTCACCCGTTCTGCTTCACCGGTCTTGCTTCACCCCGGGGTCAGGTGGGCTGATCCTGGCGGGCGATGGCGAAGGCCGGGTTGCCCTCGGAGTCCTGACGCACGTCGAGGACCTTGTCCTCGAGGTACTGGGCGGCAGCCGGTTCCATGATGACCTTGGCGCCCGCGGGGGCCGCCACCACCTCGTCACCGTCGACGGGTTCGCTCAGCGACAGTTCGAGGGCCGCCTGGCTGTTCTGTTCGGCGGCCAGAGCAAAGCGCAGGCCGACGTCGTCGGTGGTGCCATCCGACTGTGACGTCAGCTCGTTGATGACCTCAGCAGCCATCGGCGTCACTTCCAGCATGTCGGCCCCTTCAGCAGGAAACAAGAAACTCGTTCCGTGTTCCCAGCCTGAGCCGAGTTCAACCACCGATCATCAAAGTCGCAGGTAATTGGCCTCATGCAACGCGATGGGCCGGGCGTGTCACCTCATTTCGGACGTGGCCGCACGTCGAGCACACGCGCTGCACGGGGATCAGTTCGGCGACCAGGCGCCACGAGTCGGCGAACGACGGTGCCTGCACGCCGGGCACCAGCAGGCTGTCGAGCACCTCCTGGCGGCGGCGGCCCTTCTCGCGGCTGCGTTCGACCGGGTCGCGGCGGTGAGCCAGGGCGCGCGACTCCGCCCGTGCGCGCTCGCCCCTCGGACGTCAGACCGGGCGTGGCGCGAGGCGCGTGCAAAAGCGGCG
>NZ_VSRL01000309.1 GCF_012184385.1 Lentzea indica | reverse complement strand
CCGCGCCCGTCACCAGCGAAGCACCACCAGCACCACGCACGCCGGTGGAGCTGATGCTCGACCTGCACGGCCTGGAGGCGGTGGAGGTTCCCGGTGCCGACCAGTTGACCAGCCTGGCCAACGCCATCACCGCGACGCTGCATCCCAACTCGCCGGACGCGCTGGTGGACCAAGCCAAGGGCACGCAGGAGAGCATCGCCAAGGCAGCCGACGCACGGGTTCACGTGCTCGGCCAGAACGGGACGTTCACCTCGTTCGGACCGAAGACCGGGCGGCCGGTCCACGTGGTCGCGAGTGAAGGCCCCGACGGCACCACGCGGTACGCGGCCACCAAGGAGAGCGTCCACATCGGACGGCCCGGCGTGTCGTATCCCGGTCCCACGAAGCTTGTCGTCGAGGGAAAGCCGCGTACCGTGCACCGGGGCGAGTTCGAGATCGAGACGATCGCGGGCCGCCACCACGTGCGCATCTACACGGCGGTGGTGAACCCGGCGGACCTCGGCGCGGCGACCCCCGAGTTCAAGGACATCCAGCAGGATCCGAAGACCGGCGACCTGAAGATCTCCCCTGGCAGGAACGCCCAGCTGTGGGCGGGTGCGGGTCGTCCGCAGCGGGCGTTGCAGTGGCTCGCGAAGTACGAGGAGACCGACGGCGGCAGGCCAGTCAACCCGAACGACCCGTCGTCGGGGCCGAAACGGCCTGTGCTGCGGTCGTTCCTGGTGCCGCTGGACACCTTCAACAAGATCACGAGTGGCGCCACGGTCGAGGGCGCTCCCGGCACGAAGTCCGACACGGACACCTACAACGTCGACCAGCGCGGGGAACCCAACCAGTTCGGCATCGGTGGCGCCCACCTCGACGAGCTGATCAAGGAGGCGGAGCCGGGGTCGCTGATCAGCTATCTGGTGAACCCCGACGCGGAGTTCCACTTCTCGGCCCAGGCGGGACGGGTCGTGCCCGCGGCGGAGCTCTACCAGCGGCTGGGGCTGGACCCGGCCTTCCGCAGCGATGCCCTGGGCAAGGCGTACGACCCGTGGTTCAACTGGTCGAAACAGAACGGCGAGTGGAAGTTCGACGGCTTCCGCAACGACGCGCACCGGTTGCACGAGATCGCCACGCAGCTGCGCGAACACCACCTGACCTGGAGTCAGTCCAAACAGGACCCGGAGAACCGCGCGCCCGACGCCCTCATCGAACCGGACGCCGAGACCATCCCCAACGCGCGGGATGGCGCGTCACCATCGAAGGACACCAGCTTCGAGGCGCGGACTCAGCGGCTCAACCAGTTCCTCAACGAGGTGGGCCCGGCGTCGGTGAACGTCAGCAAGGTCGCCACCAACGTGCTGTCCACGGGCGGCCCGGCGCTGAGGGATCATCTCGCCCAGGCGGGCACGCCGGCGGTGAACGAGGTGGCGTTCGAGCAGGCTCTGCGCGAGAAGGTCGTGCCACAGGCGGCGACGGGCGCGGTCAACACGCTCGACAAGGCCGTCAAGAACGTGAACCCCAACGTCAAAGCCCGCGCGCAGCTGCAGGCCCTGATCGATGCGGACAAGCCGACGAGCAAGAAGGCCAAGGCGTTCGCCGCGAAGGTCGTCGAGCCGACCGTCGAACTCTTCAAGAACGGGGTGGTGAACCACCCGGACCTCGCGCTGCTCGACGAGAACAGTCGCACGGAAGTGGCAGAGTCGCTGGGCAACCAGATGCGTGACGCGCTGAACAACCAGTTCGGCAAGCTCGCCGAGCTTGACGAGTTCGCCCCGGGAGGCAAGAAGGGCAGCTTCCTCAGCGGTGACCGGCTCAAGGCGTTCGGCTCCAACGTCGCCGCGAACATGGCCGCCCAGCAGCTCCCCTCGATCTCACCGCGCATCGACACGAACCGGGTCGCCGACGTCGCCGAGAACAAGGTGCTCGGCACGGCGGTCACCGGGGCGCTGAACTCGTTCACCGGCAAGGACCTGGCCGGCACCCAGCCCGCCGAGCTGCGGGCGGCGGTCGAGAACGAGGTGCTTCCCGAGCTGGAGGCCGCCGTCAGCGCGGCGCTGAAGAACGACCTGGCGCTCACGCTCGCCGACCAGAACTTCCGCAACGCCATGGCCGACGCCGTCGCGCACGACGCGAGGACGCGCGCCGAGCACGAGCTGGCCGCGTTCGACTTCGACCCGGTCGACCCTGCCGCGGTCGACGCGCTGATGGCCAAGGTGCCCGGCATCGCCACGCAGGCCGAGATCGGCGCGCTGATGGCCGCGGATTCCGACCGGATGGCCTTGGACTTCAACACCCGCGAGCACGGCCAGACCCCGTTCCCGAACTCCTTCCACGAGTGGAACCAACAGCGGCCGGTGGAGTTCGCCCGGCAGCGGCAGGTCGGCGACCAGCTGGGCAGGACCATCAGCGACACGCGCAACCCCGAGACCGCGGTCAAGGAGCTGATCACCCAGTTCCCTGAGCTGGATCCGAAGTTCGACGAGGTCGCCACCCAGGTGCAGGACAAGCCCTTCCGCGAACCGGGCGCGAAGGGCGTCTACACGTTCTACGAGCACTCGCAGATGGTGCTCGGGCAGTTCCTCGACCTCACCGCGAACGAGGACCCCGACACCCGGTTCCTGCCCGTGGACGCGCTCGCGAAGGCGATCCTGTTCCACGACATCGAGAAGGTCAACGCCAAGAACCAGTTCGGCGACGGCCAGGGGCAACACGATCGCGAACCGGAGCACAAGCTCGCCGTCGAGATGATGGACCGTTACCGCGGCTTGTGGAACAACGAGAGGGACTTCCAGGCCGCAAGGGCGATCGTCGACTCCGACCCGTTCGGCTTCTACCTGCGCAACAAGATCACCGCCGATGAGACCTTCACGTTCCTGGACAACCTCACCGCCAAGATCGACCCGGAAGCCCGGCCGGAGAACGCGAAGAAGCTGTTCGAGGAGTTCCACCAGTACTACCAGGCGGACTTCTCCTCCTACACCACGCACAGCACGTACGTCGACCGCGCCGGTGAGGTCCACAATGGACCAAACTCGTTCACCAACCGGTTCGAGGCCGGGCCGGACGGGATCACGAAGACCCCTGACGGCAGGCACTTCGAGTACACGAAGGACGGCAAGGTCAGCGACGCCGCGGAGAAGATGGCCAAGCTGTCCGAGATGTTCCGCGACGCGGACACCATCCGCGAGCACCGGGCACGCCTCGCGAACACCGGCTCGCCCGCTCCCGCTCCGCGGACAGTTCCGGTGGAGCTGTCGTTCGACTTCGAGCCGGGCGTGAGCGATCTGACGGCAGAGCAGTCGGCTCAAATGCGCACGCTGGCCGACAGCCTCGTCGACGCGGCGACCAAGCGGGCGGACCTCGGGTACCTGTCGCCGAAGGTCGAGGTGTCCGGTCCGCACGCGGGGACGGTCAACAGCGCCCTCGCAGCCCGGCTGAGCGGTCTGGTGGACGTCCAGGTCGTGCCTGGCATGTCGACCGGCGCCGACGTGCGGGTGGACTGGGAGCTCAAACGGCCGGATGGACGGGTGTCATCGGCTCCCACCGTGCCGCAACAGTCGCAATCGCAGCCACCGGCGCAGAAGGTCATCGACGGCGAGTCGTGGCGGCGCAGTTCGGTGGCGACGGCGGAATGGTTCGCGCCCCACGATCCGGTGTCGCCGGACGTGTGGCAGGGCCGTCGCGAGGGCGCGCACGTGCGCACGGTGGACACGGAAATCGCCGGCGTCAAAACGCAGAGCACGCCGTCGAACATCTCGATGTACCGCACGCAGGTCAACTACGACCTGCGCCGGATCGAGGTCGGCCCAGGGCAGTTCGTCCAGGAGTACACGGTCAAGGTGCACCTGCGGCCGGGAGCGGACGTTGATCCGGCCGTGCTGGAACAGGTGCGCGCGAACACACACGACGGCGTGAACTCCTTGCTGAACCAGGGTTATCGGCTGCCGAGCGGCGACCAGTTCCATCTCAACGTCGAGTTCACCGACAACGCGGCGGACGCGCACACGACGGTCGAGGTGAAGGACGTCCACTCGAACCAGACGGAGTGGAACCCCACGGCCACGCCCGGCGTGTACGCGCACGAGATGCTGCACTACCTGGGAGCACCGGACGAGTACGTCGACTCGACACGGGTGTTCCTGGCACGGGAGTCGCGGTCCAGCGTGCACACCGACGACGGCGGGATGATGGGAACGGACCTCTACCTGCCCGATGCCGCACTGCTGCCCCGCCACCTGTGGCTGATCGAGCGCATCGCGAACAGCCAGGTGATGGTCCCCGACACCCGTCTGGACATGCCGCGCACCGCCGCGGCGCCTACGCCTGCACCTCGCTCCGCACCGGACGCCACCGCGACACCGACGAGGCCCGCACCGCCCGCACCGCCCGTCGCCTCCACTTCGTCCGTGCCGCCGGCGCGGACTGATTCCGCGTCGTCGGAGGACTTCCTGTCCGCGGACGACGCCTCGGTCAGCGACGAGGACTTCGCGTCGGCCGGCGACGCTTCGGTGGCCGGCGAGCTCCCGTCGTTCTTCCAGGACGGCGCGGCACTGGGCACCATCGCCGCCGTCGAGGTGAACGGAGGCCAGGAGATCTCGCAGGCGGTCACCGGTCTGCTGCCGCAACGTCCGGGCGTCACCGCGCGCGGCGTCGACCAGATCGCGCCCGCGTTGAGCCAGAACTTCGAGTCGTTCCTGGGCAACGGCCGCAACTTCCAGATCAAGGTCGGCAAGGACTGGTTCGAGGCCAACGTCACGGCGACGCTCGGCGTGCGCACAGACGGTGACCTCACCCCCAAGACGAAGATCGACTTCACCACGCAGAGCGGTAACGCCACCACACAGACCGGATCCATTGGCACAGCAGGCGATGTCGGGGGCGCTGTCACCCTCGGCATGGCGGTCGGTGCGACCGGAACGATTGTCGGCAAGGCGGCGCTGGCGCGTCCGGTGACGAGCACGACGACGGGCACGTCCACGACCGACCAGCGGGCGATCCGCTCCACCGACGAGGCGTTCGGCGCGAAGGTGCCGGTCACGTTCCAGGTCACGCTGACCGACGCGCGCGGCAACCAGGTCGGCACATCGGTTTCGGTACAGCAGGAGGTGGGCCTTCAGATTCCCGGCGACCTGATCGCCATCACCCCGGCGGATCCGAGCCTGACCGAGACGCAGTGGACCAAGACACCGGAACACGCCGCCCCGGAGGCGATCACCGATCTCGACACGGCGAAGGCGTTCGAGGACGTCGCGCGGCAGTTGCATCCGAGCGTGACGAAGCTGGGCGCGCCCGGCCGGACCGCGTTGCGGGAGTTCCTGTCTCCGTCGACGATCCGGGACAACCTGAGTGCGGCGTTGAACGGCTGGGTCGTGTCGCCCGATCTGAGCAGTCCGCACGGCAGTCGCGGCGGTGTGGTCCGGATGCGGGCCGTGCCGTTGAGCGTCGAGCTCGTCGGCACCACGTCCTCGGCCAACCTGAGGGTGCACGAGTCGGCGGCCATCAGCACCGGACTGAGCGCGGCGACGAAGAGCGGGTTCGACGCGAGCGTCACGGTCGGCGGCGGCGCCACCGTGAAGGACAAGGTCGGCGGCAGTGCCACCGTCAGCCTTGGCTATTCGGCACGCACGACCGAATCGTCCAGTGCCGGCACCAGCGCGACGGTGAAGACCGGTATCCAGGTGAAGGGTGACCTGGGGTTGTACCGGACGACGATGCGGCTGGAGTTCCAGACGCCGCACGGCGATACGATTCCGGTCACCGCCACCGGCTACCTGCGCGCGGGCTTGCCGGAAGCGGCCGCGGCGAACCTGCCGGTGCCTCCGGACGCGACGACGAACCTCGCCGTCCCGACCGCGGAGCCCAAGTTCCCGCCGCCGTATTTGGCGAGCGCGGCCGCCGCCGGTGCGGTGAAGGTCGGGTCGTTCGAACCCGCGGTCGAAGTGCAGAGCCAGGTCGAAGGGGCGCTGCGGGGCATTCCGGGCTTCGAGAGGTTCCTGCCGTCCTTCGCCGACGCCGCGAGCGATCCGCGCAAGGCGGGCAAGAACATGCAGAACCTCGCGGACCAGCTGGAGAACCTGCGCAAGCTGACGACCGAGCTGTCGCCGACGGCACTGCAGTCGCAAATGGACAGTCTGCTCGGCGCCGGTGTGCAGGTGCGGCTGAAGCGACAGGGCATGGCCACCAACGACTTCATCAACGTCACGGTGAAGGCGCGGATGACCAACCCGGTCCACCTGGGCCAGGCGGACGAGCGCAACGTGCGTGGTGCGGCGACCAGCGGGCCGAAGCTCGACAGTGCGACGGCGACCCAGAAGGGGTGGAGCGTCGGCGTCGAGGGCAAGGTCGTGATCCCGGCGAGCGACAAGAAGACGACCGCGACGCCGACGCCCTCCGTGGGCGCGAAGTACAGCAGCACCACGACGACGAAGACCACCGCGGGGCCGACCGTGGGCAGCACCCGGTCGACCAGCGGCAGTCCGAACGCGCAGCTGTTCCAGCACGACGTGACCTTCGACATCGAGATCACGAAGTTCAGCCGCAACCGGGCGTGGGTCAAGCGACTCACGCCGGGATCGCCGTGGCTGCAGGTGCCGGAGCCGAAGACGATCGCGAAGACCGGGGTGAACCTGCAGGAGATCAGCGGCAAGGCGAACCTGTGGGTGTCGGACGGCTCGACGATGTCGTCGGACCCTGCGGCGTTCGCACCGGGTGCGCCGGCCGCGCCGATCGTGCTGGCGAACCCGCCGACGATCCAGCAGCTGCTCACCGCACCCAAGCCACCGACGTGGCCGTTCATGCACGTGGAGGCGGTGGCGAACACCGAGGCGGTGCGTGACGCGGCGATCGCGGCGTTGAACGCGAGCGGCGACACGGCGTTGACGGTGCCGGGAACCGAGGCACGCAACCGGATCGACAAGCTCTTCAGTCCGGAGAACATCAAGGCGAACCTGCCCACGCTGACCGGCCAGGGCATGACCGAAGGCGGGATGAAGTACGGCCGCCGCGTCGCCGACCGGGTGGGTGCGGTCGGCATGGCGGTCGGGCTGAGCAACGCGAAGCTGGTGTCCATTTCGGACGACGTGGGTGTGGAAGCCGGGCACGCGGGCGGGTTCAAGGTGGGGGAGAGCACGACGGACTCCCGCTCGGTCGACGTGACGGCCGGGTTGAACACACCGATGCGACCGACGAAGGGCGCCGTCGGGTCGACCGCGCTGGGCGCCACCGCGAAGTGGACTCCCTGGTCGAAGACGAAGACGACCGGCAGCGAGGCCACCGGCAACGTCGACCGCAACAAGGCCATGCCCGCCACCGGCAGGACCGTTCTGGTCCAGCTCGACGCCCAGGTCACGGTCGTCGGGGAAAGCCGTGCGAGCAACACCGTCCGCACGGGCTCCTCCAGCGTCGCCGGTTCCGTCGTCTCGTTGCCGGGCGGGGTGTTCGTCCGGGTGAGCGAGGACGTCGCGCGCGACATGGGCGTGTTGCCCTCGGTCGAGACCACTGCTCACCGGTGGAGCAGGGCACGATGGCGCCGCCGACGACGTTGCGCGAGGGTGAGCCCGGTGCGCTGGGGCTCGGCCTGGTCGAGCAGGCGCCGGACCTGTCGGACCTGGTGCCGCAGTTGCGGGAGAACCTGGGCAAGCTGGGCAAGAACCTGTTGCCGAAGTCAGTGCTCGACGACTCGATGAACAACCTGCGGCGCCTCACCGACCTCACCTCCGAAGCGAGCGTGAAAGCGTTGGTGGACAGCGCTTTGGACGGCGGCGTGCCGCTGCTGGTGCACGACCCTGGCGTGTTCGGCAAGGACACTTATCAGGTCACGTTGAAGGCCACTCCTGGCACGCCGGTGTTCGAGGGCGCGGTCAACGACGGCGTCGACATCGAGCACACCTCCACGGGCACGCAGGTCGTGACGACGATCAGTGGCGGAGGAACCGGCTGGGGCGTCGGCCTCAAGGTACCGGGCTCGGCGCTGCCCAAGACCGGTAATGCCAACGTGTCCGCCACCGTCGGCGGGTCGGCGGCGGCGAACGTGGGCCAGGCGCAGTCCTATTCGACGACCGAGTCGACGACGAAGCAGCTCGGTCAGACCCGTGCCGCTTCCGGGCCCGCAGTCCGCTACACGGTGCCGGTGACGTTCGAGCTGGTGGTGGAGAAGGGAAGCAAGGAGATCGGCCGGGCGAGCAGTGGCCAGGTCGACATGTCCGTCCGCGTGCACGCGGACAACCAGAAGACCACCGCGGCGGAGCCGGTCCCGTTCACGCCGGCCACCACCACCCGGCCCGCAGAGGACGGCGCCCCCGCGAGCGCACGCGAATGGCAGGGGACGTCCGCGAAGCTGCCGCCGTTCGCCTCGGTGGAGAACCTGCGCGGTGCTCAGCTCCTGCAGGACGCGGCGGTGCGGGCGCTGATGGGGGCGGGCGCTCAGAGCGGAATCACCGGCAAGGGCACCGGCGCGATGAACGCGTTGCGGTCGGGCCTCGCGCTGGAGTCGTTGCAGCCCAACCTTCCCGGCATGCTCGACGGCGCGTTCGAGGTGCCGGGCTTGCACGAGGCATCTGTCACCACGAGCCGGCACGCTCAGGTGAAGGTCTACGCGAAGCTCGTCAACCCCAGGCTCGAAGCGCTGAGCGACGGTGTCGCGGTGTCCGACGCCCGCTCGACCGTCGCCACGACGTCGAGCGAGGCCAAGAAGACCGAGTCCCACGACGTGACGGTGGCGCTGGCGCCCGGTGGTGTGACGTCGAAGAAGCCCGACGTCGGTTTCTCCGTTGGCGGCGTGGAGGTCCGGCACGCCGCCGAGGACAGCGCGGCCGTCTCGGGCGGCACGACGCACAACCCGTCGGCGAACTTCAAGACCGAGGGCCGCACGGGTCTCGTCAACTACGACGTCGAATACCGCGTCGTGGCCGACCTCGGCAAGGGCAGGACGGGCGTCGTCGACCTGAAGGTGCCGGGTTCGGCGCAGGTCCGCATGCACGCGGCCGATGCCTCCGCGGCGTTGGGCAGGCCGCTGCCTTCGGACCTGAACGCGGCACAGACCGGTGTGCACGAGGCCGCGAAAGCCTGGCGTGAAGCGGAAGTCGCCGCCGACGGTGCCCGGCACGCCGCCCAGACGACCATCAACGACCTCGCGCCCCGGCTTGCTGAGGCCTCGACCGAAGTGGTCACGCGCGCGGGCGAACTCGAAGTCGCCGAACAGAACGTCACGGACGCGACGGCCAGGCTCGGCACCGCGCAACGGCAGCGCGACGAGGCAGGGCAGGCGGTCGAGCGTGCGGAGTCCGCGGTGGACGAGGCGGCGGACCTCCTTCGCACCAACGAGCTCAACGCCGCCCTCGCCGAGCAGATGGCACTCGCCGCGCGGCTCGACGTGGACCAGGCAACGGCCCACGAGCAGGCCGCGCGCGATCAGGCGGCCGCGATGCCGCGGCGGCACGTCATCGAGCCGTGCAGGAACACGAGACCGCCATGGCCACGGCAGCGCGAACGGCCGAGCTGGCGGCCAGGGCTCGCGACCTCCACTCCGAGGTCGTCATCGACCTCGGCACCGCACAGGCTCACCACGCGCGGCCGAGGGTGCCGTGCTCGCCGCGGAAGAGGACCTGCGGCAGGCGGAGACCAGACTGGACACGGCGCGCTCGGCGCACAACGAGGCCGTGCGGGCGGAGCAGGACCTGCGGGCCGAGGTCGCGGTGGCCGAGGCCGAGGCCGAG
>NZ_VSRL01000308.1 GCF_012184385.1 Lentzea indica | reverse complement strand
ACCTCCAGCGCGGCGGCGCGGGTGCGGCCGATCAACGCCTCCAGCGACCGTTTGCCGGCGCTCGTCACGTGCAGATCGCGCGCGATCGGATAGACGAGAACGGGCGCGTGGCGCTGGTCGCGGAGCATGATCGGCCGCTCCCAGCAGAAGTACGACGGCACCAGCACCAAGCCTTGGCCGTGCAGGTGGACGTCGCGCTGCGGGAAGCGGGACTCGATCGACAGCACGGGCGGTGCCCACGAGATCGTCGGGTGCAGCGCCGAGAGCACGCCCTCGCAGCCGCCGTCCAGAAAGGAACGCGCCCGCACCGCGCGGTCGGCGTCCACCACGGCGCGCACGTCGTCCCAGATCGGCGCGAGCGCGTGCCCGGTAGTAGGCGCGCAGCGCCTCGCCGAGCGAGTCCAAAGTGGCCACGTCGCCGCTCGCCAACCGGTGTGTGCGCGGGTCGAGGCGTTGCTGGTGGTTGAGCTGCGCGAGGTCCGCGCGCAACGACTCCAGCGGCGTCGACAGCACCGCGTCGATGCCCGCGTCCACCGCGCAGGAGCCCGCGGTGGGTGTCAGGAAGTCGGGGGAGTAGCCGACCGGCGGCGCGAGCTGCATGAGCCAGCGCGTGTCGTCGGGCAACGTCGTCCGCACGTTCGCGCGCCACGTGCCGAACACCGGGGTCGCCGAACGCTGCCGCAGCACGTGCAGGCTCAGCAGGATCTCCCACATCGGGTCGGGACCAGCGGCGACACGCACCCTCGCCAGGTCCTCCGCCGTGAAGTGGACACGCAACACGGCAAGCAGAGTGGCACAGCGTCGCAGGGCTTGTACCGGGTTCGAGACGACTCAGGCGAAATGGTCCACTCCGCCCACTCTGCGTGGGTGTTCACGCGGCCATGAGTACTCCTACCTGGCTTTTTAGGACTTGGCCGAATGTGGTGGCGACCCTTTACCGCCTCCCAGCAAGCTGTCGCCGAGCGCCGCGCTGGGGTTCGGCGCCACCACTGAGGGGAATGAACCATGAAGCTTGCGAAGATCACAGGGGTGATGGCGGCGGCAGGCGTCGCGATGACCATCCTCACCGCGCCGGTCGCGCTCGCGGCGCCCGGCGAGACCGTCGTCCCGGCCGCCGCCGAGCTCGGCATCCAGGGCGAAGGCGTTCTGCCGCACGAGTTCCAGGTGCAGAAGACCGGCTACTGGTGCTCCGCGGCCGCCGCCCGCATCGCGCTGACCGCCCGTGGCAAGCGCGTCGAGCAGTCCACGCTGGCCTCCTACATGAAGGTCACGACCAACGGCCTGCCGAACATCAAGAACCTCGAGAACGCCCTCGACCACTACACCGGCTCGACCTACTACCAGGTCAAGCAGTGGTCGACCGACGCGCAGCTGCTGCAGAAGCTCAAGGCCGACGTCGTCTACAACGCCAACCGGGGCCACGCCGTCGTGATCAACGTGATCCGCCTGAACGGCCGCAACTACTCCGGCGGCCACTACGCGACGATCGTCGGCTACCGCGCCGGTGGCAACGAGTTCGCCGTGTCCGACCCGGCCTACGCGGGTGGCAAGCTCGCGTGGCTGAGCGCTTCCAACGTCTCGTCGGGCATCAAGCTCCGCCGTTACGTCGCCTGAGGTCCTCTGGCCGGTCGATGTCGGCACCGTCCGCCACGTCAGCGCATTCGACGTGGCGGACGGTGTTCGCCTTGAGGTAGTCCCGCGCGCCCTGATCACCCGCCGCCGACGCCATCACGCCCGCGAAGTGGTCGGAGCCGATCAGCACCGGATGCCCGATTTCGCCGTGGTAGACCGCGCGCGCCAGTGCTTTCGGCTCGGCGAGTTCCATCAGGCGGTGCAGGGCTGCGACGGTCACGCCGGGTGTGTCCACGGGGAGCACCACGACGGCGTCCGTGATGCCGATGGCGTGCAGGCCGGTTCGCAGCGACGAGCCCATCCCGGTTTCCCAGTGCGGGTTGTCGACGACGGTCACGCCGTCCAAAGTGGCCTGAGTTCGCACCTCGTCCGCGTTGGCGCCGAGGACGACGACCACCGGGTCGCATCCGGCGGCTTTCAGGAGTTCGGCTGCCGAGTCGACGAAGAGCTTGCCGCCCAACGGAACGAGGGCTTTCGGAGTGCCGAACCGGCGGCCGGCCCCCGCAGCTAGCAGGAGGCCGGCCACGCGCATGCGTTCAACCTAGCAACGTCTGGACCTGGTTCCCCGATCTGGCCAGCTGGAAGCCGAGTGCCATGCGAGACCGTGTTCCGAAGCGCTGTTGCAGATGCGCCATCACAGCGCGCACGGTGCGGCTGCTCATGCCGAGCCGGGTGGCGACGTGGTGGTCCGTGGCTCCGTTCAGCAGAAGTCCGATGACTTCGGTTTCCCGGCTGGTCAGGCCGTCGCGCTGCCGAGCGTTCTCGGAGAGCGTCTCGGCGTCCGACCACATCTGCTCGAAGAGTTGGCCGTACGGGGTGGAGAGCGGGCAGCGCAGCAGCAAGGCGCCGGTGTTGAGGTCGCTTGCGTCGAGCGGCAGGACGGCGCCTCGGTCGTCGAAGACCAGCATGTGGCGGGCCGGCTGGGTGTGCACGCGGACGTCGACGTGGTGCCGCGCCACGCGTTCGATCGTCTCGGCGTGTCTGGCGAGTGGCGGGTCGAGCAGCAGGCGTCCGCGTTCGGCGGCGTTGGTCATCAGGCCGAGCAACGCGCTGTCGATGCCGCCGCGGCTCGACAGCACGCCCCGGACCGACGTCGACCGGGTCAGGGGGGTCGAGCGTGCGCATCACGCAGGATCGGTCGTGCAGGACCTCGACGAATTCGGTGCGGTGATCCGCGCGGCCCGCACCCCGGCGGCACAGGCCTGCTCGGCACGATGTCCGATCAGCTCCTCTTCGCGTTCCTCGACCCGGCACGCGCGCACGGTGCGCAACGCCCCGAGCGCGCGCTCCAGTTCCGCGGTCATGTCGCCGACACCGCGCTGCGAGAGGGCTGAGCCGGTGACCAGGCAAACGACTTCCGCTTCCGGCAACTGCCGCAAGCGGCAAACGAGGTTTAGCCGAGGTGTTCGAGGAGTAGGGAGCTCACCGCTTCGGGGATCTCCTCGGGGATCCAGTGGCTCACGTCCTCGACCATCTCGAACCGGTACGGCCCGGTGCACCACTTCTCGGTCTCGAACGCGGCCACCGACCCGAACGCCACGTCCTCGGTGCTCCACACGTACATGGTCTTGACGCTGACCTTGTCCGCCGCGCCGTGCGGCTTGCCGGCGCGGTACCAGTTGAGGGCGGCCGTGAGCGCGCCCGGCTCGGACAGGCGCTGGATGTACTCGTCGACGTGCGACGGCCGGATCCGGTACTCGAACATCTGCTTCAGCGCGTGGGCGTTGTTGTCCAGCATCCGCTTCTCGGTGCTGCGCTCCCGCCAGTCGAGCATGTACTGCGACCGCATCCGCTGCTCCTCGTCGGTCTGCAGCGCGGTCTTGAGCGCTCCGGGGTGCGGCGTGGAGAAGACGGAGAGCGTGCGCACTCGGTCCGGGTGTTCGATGGCGGTCCACCAGGCGACGGCGCCACCCCAGTCGTGGCCGACCAGGTCGAACGTGGACCAGCCGAGCGCGTCCGCCATCGCGATCACGTCGCCGACCAGGTGCGTCACCGTGTACTCGGAGGACTGCTCCGGCCGCACGCCGGGGGAGTAGCCGCGCTGGTCGGGGGCGACCGCGCGGAAACCGTTCATGCCGAGCACCGCGACCTGGTGCTCCCACTCGATGGCGGCCTCGGGGAACCCGTGCAGCAACAACACCGGGCGGCCGTCCTCGGGGCCGGACGCGATGGCGTCGAAGGTGCCTGCCTCGGTCGGGATGCTCACGTGCTCGATCACAAGTTCGAACAATACTGCCGTGACCTGGCTCTCAACGGGCGAGCGTCACCACCTCACGTACCCGCCTGCTCGGAGGCCGGGTTCCGGGCCGGCCACCTCGGTGTACAGAAGTTCGGCAAGGTCGAAAGACTGGGCCGTTAGGACCACGTCCTACCCCAAAAGGGTGCTGCTTTCCCCACCCGGCTGGTCTTCGTGGTCCTCTTGGAAGCAGGCGGTATCAAACGGCTCGCTGCGTTCTCTTCTTCAGTGAAGCCCCTAGTGTCGCTGTAGTGGAGGAGGTCGCCGGGATGGTCCAACCCACAGCCGTGCGGACCGGTGGCGGTGTCGGCGTCCTCGTCGCGGAAGACGCAGTGGACGACTGGAGCCGGCCAACGGTGCCCATGCGCCGTCGGGTGCGCCAGGCACCGGTCTCCAGTCAGTGGCTCGCCGAAGCCGAGTTCACCGACCTCGTCGATGCCGCTCTGGACGGAGACAGACGGGCGGTCGAGCACCTGCTCGGCCGGATCCAGCCCTTGATAGTGCGTTACTGCCGCGCACGGGTCGGCGGCCGCGAGCGGACCCTGGTCTCGGCCGAGGACATCGCGCAGGAGGTCTGCGTGGCGGTGCTCGGCGCGCTGTCCAAGTACCGCTACGAACCCGGTTCGTTCCTCGCCTTCGTGTACGGCATCGCCGCGCACAAGGTCGCCGACGCCCGCCGCCGCGCCGTCCGCAACCGCGCAGAGGTCGTGCCGGAGCTGCCGGACTGCCCGTCCCTGGACACCGGGCCGGAGCAGCACGCGGTCAACGGCGAGATGATGGCCCAGGTCACGCGGCTGCTGCACAAGCTGCCGGCACGCCAGCGCGAGATCCTCGTGCTGCGGGTGGCCGTCGGACTGTCCGCAGAGGAGGTCGCTTTGGCCGTGGCATCGACGCCGGGTGCCGTGCGGGTGGCGCAGCACCGTGCGCTCACCCGGATGCGGGAGATGATCGCCGAGGAAGGCTAGTTGGCGGCGAGGTCTTGTCGGCAGGACCGAACGGGGAGTGTCCTGCACCGAGACGAGCACCTCAGGACCCCTGCGCAACAGGCGTCCTGAGGTCGGTGAACACCGCGACCACGGCCGTGACCAGGATCAACGCGCCGAACGCGAGCAGTGCGACCGCACCACCGACGAGGTCGGCGACGAACGCGCCGACCACCGGTGCGAGCGGGGTGAGCGCTCGGACGGCGAAGTTCAGCACGGCGTCCGTTCGTCCCATCAGGTCGTCGGGCACCATCGCCGTGAAGACCGCGTTCACCGAGACGTTGAGCAACGGTGTCGCGATCGCGGTGACCATGAGCGGCACGAACGGCCACCACGCGCCGAACGGGAGCGCCATCGCCAGGTTGCTCGTGCCGAAGACGAAGAGCACCGCGACCACGAGCCGGCCGGGCGTCACGGTGACCCTCGGCGAGACCAGCGCTCCGAGCACACCGCCGACGCCGATGCCCGTGAGCACGAGGCCGACGAGCCAGTCGGGGCCGCCGCGTTCCTTGACCAGTGCGACGACCGGGATCATCGAGGCCATTCCGAGCAGGTTGAGCGTCACGAAGATCGCGACGAGGTTGCGCAGGCCCCGCTGGTGCCAAAGCCAGGACCAGGCTTCGCGAAGGTCCTGGTGCATGCGCTGACGCGGCCGTTCTCCCACCCGAGCCGGGATCTTGGCGAACCACGCGCAGACCGCGGCGACGAGAAACGACACGGCGTCCCCGATGAACGGGAACGCGCGCCCGAACCCGTAGAGCAGCGCACCGAGAGAGGGTCCGGCGAGCCACGCGACGTGACCGCGCGCCTCCTCCTGGGCGAAGGCGGTCTTGAGCTGGTCGGGGTGCACGACCGCCTTGATCGCGGTGGAGCGGGCGGGACCGGCGAACGCGGTGCAGACGCCGTCCACGGCGGCCAGTCCGAGGAACAGCGGGATGGAGTTGAGGCCGGTGACGACGTTGGCCGCCATGGCAGCGACGGTGACGGCCTGCGTCGTCTGGCTCCAGATCAGGACCTTGCCGCGGTCCCAGCGGTCCACCCACACGCCGGCCGGCATCTGGGCGACGATCAGCGTTGCCGCGCGCACGCCCGCGATGACGCCCGCCCAGAAGTACGACCCGGTGACGGCGAAGATCAGCAGTGGCATCGCGTACGTGGTGAGCTGCGTGCCCAGTTGCGAGACGGCGCCGCCGAACCAGAGCAGCTGGAACTGGACGTTTTTCCTGAGTGGAACCCCCATGAGGATCGTTTCTAACGCATGATCGCCGGTCGCGGGTGGCAAGGTTTACGCATGACCGACCCGGACTACGACGTGTTGCTGACGGGCACCGTCTTCCTCGACATCATCTTCACCGGCCTGCCCCGCCCGCCGGCCGCGGGAACGGAGGTGTGGGCCGAGGGGCTCGGGTCGTGTCCTGGTGGGATCGCGAACCTCGCGGTGGCGCTGCGCAGGCTGGAGCTGAAGACCGCGCTGGCGGCGGCGTTCGGTGAGGACGCGTACGGCGACTTCTGCTGGGACGTGCTGGCCGACCAGGAGGGGGTCGACCTTTCTTATTGCCGTCGCTTTTACGGGTGGCACTCGCCGGTGACTGTTTCCATGGCGATGGAGCGCGACCGTTCGATGGTCACGCACGGCCACAAGGCGCCGGTCGTCGCAGACGATCTCTTCTGCCCGCCGCCGTCGACGAGGGCGTGCTTCGTGCACATCCAGGCCGAGGACGAGCAGTGGGTGCGCACGGCGAAGGAGAACGGCGCGAAGCTCTTCGCCGACATCGGCTGGGACCGCACGGGGGCGTGGTCGCCGGAGCTGCTGCGCAGGCTCGACGGTTATGACGTGTTCCTGCCCAACCACGTGGAGGCACAGGGGTACACCCGCACCGACTCGCCGGAGGCCGCGGCGCGCAGGCTCGCCGAGCACGTGCCAGTGGTGGTCGTCACACGCGGAGGCGCGGGAGCGGTCGCGGTCGACGGCTCTACCGGCGAAGTCGTGGACGTGCCGGGACTGAACGTGGCGCAGCTCGACGCGACAGGTGCCGGTGACGTGTTTGGCGCCGGGTTCGTGATGGGCACTCTGGCCGGGTGGCCGCTGGAGCACAAGGTCCGGTTCGCGAACCTGTGCGCCGCGCTGTCCGTGCAACATTTCGGCGGTTCGCTGTCGTCGCCGGGATGGGGCGACATCGCCGTCTGGTGGCGGACGGTGAGCCGGCGGCCGGACGAAGAGCTGTCGCGGTACGGGTTCCTCGACGACGTGCTGCCCGACCACGCGGGCGTCGAGGTGCGGAGGGCTAGTCCGACGATCGGCCTGCGGTTGCTCCGGTAGGTTGAAAACAGTCGATCAGCGGACGCAACCTCACGGGCCTCCCGCGCGACTTATACGTAGGGAATCTCTGGGGTTTTGTTCGGAAGGAGTTGCGGGTTGTTCGCCGCACGCGCGTCAGGCTTGGTGAAGTTGCTGGGGTTGTGCCTGACGGCGGGCGTGCTCCTCGCTGCGATGGTGTTCCCGTTCGTCGGAGGTCTCGGGCTCGCGTCCAACCGCGCTGCCGACACCGTCGACCAGACGTCGGGTGACCTCGCGAAGGGTGAGCTGCCGCTCGTCACGACCATCACGGACATGAACGGCGACGTGATCGCCTATCTGTACGACCAGTACCGCGTTCCGCTGGAGTCCAACCAGATCTCGGACACGATGAAGGCCGCGATCCTGGCGATCGAGGACAAGCGGTTCTACGACCACCGTGGCGTCGACTGGCAGGGCATCGCCCGTGCCGCCGCCAAGGCCGGTGTGGACGGTGGGGCGACGCAGGGCGCGTCGACGCTCACGCAGCAGTACGTGAAGAACTACATGGCTTTCGTGCTCGGCGCCGACAACGAGCAGGAGGCCTGGGAGAAGGCCACCGAGGCGACCATCGGCCGCAAGATGCGCGAGGCGCGCGTGGCGCTGCAGCTCGAGCAGCAGATGACCAAGGAAGAGATCCTCACCGGCTACCTCAACATCGTGCCGCTGGGCAACCAGACCTACGGCGTCGGTGCCGCGGCCAAGGCGTACTTCAACACGACCGCCGACAAGCTGACCGTTCCGCAGGCCGCGCTGCTGGCCGCGATCGCGAACCGCCCGTCGTCGCTGAACCCCGGGGCCTCCCCGGAGAAGGCGCTGGAGCGCCGCAACATCGTCATCGACAAGATGCGCGAGAACAACGCGTTCGGCACCGACCAGGTCGAAGCGCAGAAGAAGGCCGAGGAGTACAAGGCCGCGCCGATGGGCGTCGTCGAGAACCTGCAGATCCTGCCCAAGGGCTGCGTCGGAGCCGGTGACGGCCCGATCTACGGTTTCTTCTGCTCCTACCTGCTCGACTATCTGCGCGAGTCCGGCGTCACCAACAAGCAGCTGCAGCGCGGTGGCCTCACCATCAAGACCACAATGGACCCGAAGGCCACCAAGGCCGCGAAGCAGTCGGCCGAGCAGCAGGTCCCGAAGACCCAGAACGGCATCTCGAACGTCATGTCCGTCGTCGAGCCCGGCAAGGACAAGCACCGCGTGCGCGCCCTCGTCGCCTCCCGCGACTACGGCAACAACGCCCAGCTCGGCCAGGTCGCTCGCCCGGTGCCCGCCGAGGTCCTGCCCTTCGGTCCCGGCTCGGTGAACAAGGTCTTCACCGCCGCCGCGGCAATGGAGAAGGGCATCATCGGCATCGACAAGGAGATGGCGGTCCCCGCCACCCACTACTCGCGCATCTACCCGAACGGCGGCGCGCCGTGGAAGGTCGAGAACGCGGGCAAGTACAACGACAAGATGTCGCTGACCCAGGCCCTTGCGCAGTCCCCGAACACCGGCTTCGTGATCCTTCAGGAGAAGACCGGCCTGGACAGCGTCGTGGACATGGCCTACCGCCTGGGCATGCGCGAAACCCTCCAGGGCGTCAACCGCGCCGGCGAACCCCTGAAGGATGACAAGTCCAACGGCCCGTCCCAGGGCGACTGGACGAAGCAGAACAACGCGGGCTCCTACACCCTCGGCCCCGGCGCCACCAGCGTCCTGGAACTGGCCAACGTAGCGGCCACGATCGTCTCCGGAGGCACCTGGTGCCCGCCGACCCCGGTGGAGAAGGTCCTCGACCGCTACGGCAAGGAGATCCCGCTCAAGGAAAAGCCCTGCGAGCAGGCCGTGAACACGGACCTCGCAAACTCGCTGGCCCAGGGCATGTCCCACGACACCAGCGGCAGCGGCACCGCCGCCGACGCCGCCCGCGGCTCCGGCTGGAACCGCCCGGCCATCGGCAAGACCGGAACCACCGAGGAGCACAAGTCGGTCGCCTTCATGGCCGCGACCCCGCAGTACGCGGGCGCCGTCATGACCTACGCCGACGGCAACCAGCCCCAGGTGATCTGCGCGAACCCGATCCGGTTCTGCCCCGGTAGCAAGCAGGGCGTGTTCGGTGGTCAGGTCGCGGCACCGACGTGGTTCAACGCCATGAAGGCGATCCACGAGGGCCTGCCGGTGGCACCGCTGCCTCCTGCCGCACCCAAGTACAAGTAAGAACTGCTCGGTCTCAGGGCCGCCGGACGCCAGGTGCGTCCGGCGGCCCTTTGCTTTGACCGGTGGAGGGTTCTTGGCTGCCGAGCACCCGCACGGCCCGCGAGTTGGTAGTAGGTAGCGGCGATTCGATCACGAGTTGGCGGTACTTGCAGAAGCCATAACCCAACCGCGAGGCCGAAGGCGAGCCGACCGCGAAGGCGCAGCCGAGCAGCTCTTCACACAGCCAGCTGGTGGGGTGGTCCCGTCACGAGTCGCGCTGACGCGTTGTGCCGCGCCCGAGGGGATAGGTCAAGTCGACACGCTTTTCGTCGACTTGACCTATCCCCTC
>NZ_VSRL01000307.1 GCF_012184385.1 Lentzea indica | reverse complement strand
ACCCAGGCCTCGTCGACTCGATCGGCAGCACCGCGACGGTGCCGGACGGGTCGCGCCACGCGGTCGCGGCGCCCTCCGGCAGCAGCATCCGCAGGAACCGGTCCGTGCTCCACGGCACGGTCGCCACCGTCGGGATGCCAAGCCGCTCGTACACGGCGGCGCGCTTGTGGTCGTAGATGCGGGCGACGACGTGCTCGACGCCGAACGTCTCCCGCGCGACCCGCGCCGAGATGATGTTCGAGTTGTCGCCGCTGGAGACCGCCGCGAACGCGCCAGCGCGTTCCACGCCCGCCTCGATCAGGACGTTGCGGTCGAAACCGTTGCCGACGACCTGCTGGCCGTGGAAGTCGCTGCCGAGCCTGCGGAACGACTGCGGGTCCTTGTCGATCACGGCGACCTGGTGGTCGAGTCGCTCGAGGGCCCTGGCCAGGGAGGCTCCCACCCGGCCACATCCCATGATCACCACGTGCACGACATGCCTCCTCAGGCGAACTCTGCGCAGAACCTACCGAGCATTAACCCGACCCGGTGAGCGGACCCCTTACGCTCTGGCCGTGTCCAAGCTCGCCACCGCTGCCAAACGCCTCCTAGTGGGCAGGCCGTTCCGCAGTGATCGCCTCGCTCACACCCTCCTCCCCAAACGCATCGCCCTCCCAGTGTTCGCCTCCGACGCCATGTCCTCGGTCGCGTACGCGCCGGAGGAGATCTTCCTGGTGCTGTCGGTGGCGGGCCTGAGCGCCTACGCCCTGGCGCCGTGGGTGGGGGTCGCGGTCGTCGTGGTCATGCTCACCGTCGTCGCCAGCTACCGGCAGAACGTGCACGCCTACCCGTCCGGCGGCGGCGACTACGAGGTCGCGACGGTCAACCTCGGGCGCAGAGCAGGGCTCACCGTGGCGAGCGCCCTGCTCGTCGACTACATCCTCACGGTCGCGGTGTCGATCTCGGCGGCGGCGGCGAACATCGGGTCGGCGATCCCGTACGTGGCGACCCACAAGGCGGAGTTCGCGGTCGCCGCGATCATCATCCTCACGGCGATCAACCTGCGCGGCATCCGCGAGTCCGGCAGCGCGTTCGCGATCCCGACCTACGCGTTCATGATCGGTATCTTCGGCCTGATCGTATGGGGTCTCGTTCGCGGTTTCCTGCTGGGCGACGAGATGCGCGCGGAGAGCGCGAACATCGAGATCCACGCCGAGCAGGACCACCTGATGGGCCTGGCGTTCGTGTTCCTGGTGATGCGCGCGTTCTCGTCCGGCTGTGCGGCGCTGACCGGTGTCGAGGCGATCAGCAACGGCGTGCCCGCGTTCCGCAAGCCCAAGTCCCGCAACGCCGCCACGACGCTGCTGCTGATGGGCGGCATCGCGGTCGTCATGCTGATGGGCCTGATCGTGCTCGCCCAGCTGACGGGTGTGCGGATGGCCGAGTCGCCGGCGCACCAGATCGTGAACGCCCCTCCCGGCTACGAGCAGAAGACGATGGTGGCCCAGGTCGCGGCGGCCGTGTTCGACAACTTCCCGCCCGGCTTCTACTTCATCACCGGCGTCACCGCGCTGATCCTGGTGCTCGCGGCGAACACCGCGTTCAACGGCTTCCCGGTGCTCGGCTCGATCCTCGCCCAGGACCGCTACCTGCCGCGGCAGCTGCACACCCGCGGCGACCGGCTCGCGTTCTCCAACGGCATCGTGTTCCTGGCCGGCTTCGCGGTCGTGCTGGTGATCGCGTTCGACGCCGAGGTCACCCGGCTGATCCAGCTCTACATCGTCGGTGTGTTCGTGTCGTTCACGATGAGCCAGCTCGGCATGATCAGGCACTGGCAGCGACTGCTGAAGACCGAGACCGACGCGCAGGCGCGCAACCGGATGCGGCGGTCGCAGGCGATCAACACGTTCGGTCTCGTCATGACCGCGACCGTGCTGATCATCGTGCTGATCACCAAGTTCACCAAGGGCGCGTGGATCGCCATCGCCGCGATGGCCGCCATCTACGCGTTGATGACGGCGATCCGCAAGCACTACGACACCGTCGCCGAGGAGCTGCGCCAGCAGGAGCGTGTGCGCACGTTGCCGGCGCGCAACCACGCGATGGTGCTGGTGTCCAAACTGCACATGCCGACGCTGCGTGCGGTGTCCTACGCCAAGGCCACGCGTCCGGACGTGCTGGAGGCCGTCACGGTCAACGTCGACGACGGCGACACGCGCAAGCTCGTGGCGGCGTGGGAGAAGGAGAACTTCAAGATCCCGCTGAAGGTGATCGAGTCGCCGTACCGCGAGATCACCAAGCCCGTCCTCGACTACGTCAAGCGCGTGAGGACGGACAATCCGCGCGACGTTGTTACCGTGTTCATTCCCGAGTACGTCGTCGGTCACTGGTGGGAGCAGTTGCTGCACAACCAGAGCGCGTTGCGGCTCAAGGGAAGACTGCTGTTCCAGCCCGGTGTGATGGTGGTCAGCGTGCCGTGGCAGCTCGTGTCGTCCACAAAGGTGCGCGACAAGGACGTCATCGCGCCGGGCGCTGTCCGAAGGGGACTGGACGACCGATGAGCCCGGCCAAGGAAGACTGGACTGGCGAACAGTTCGAAGTGGAGATCGGCTCGGTCGCACATGGCGGGCATTTCGTTGCACGCCACGAGGGACGCGTTCTCTTCGTGCGGCACGCACTGCCCGGCGAGCGCGTCATCGCGTCGGTGTACGAGGACAACGGCGGGTCGTTCTGCCGTGCGGACGCCGTGGAGATCCTGGAGCCGTCACCGGACCGCGTCGAGCCGCCGTGCCCGTTCAGCGGACCGGGGATGTGCGGTGGCTGCGACTTCCAGCACGTGTCGTGGGACGCGCAACGGGAGCTGAAGGCTCAGGTCGTCCGCGAGCAGCTGAGCCGCCTCGGCAAGATCGACCGTGACGTCGTGGTGGAGGCGCTGCCGGGTGGCCCGCTGGAGTGGCGGACCCGGATCCGGATGGCCGTCGACAGCGACGGGAGGCCTGGCTTCCGCGGCACCCGTTCCCACGATGTGATCCCGATCGACCACTGTGTGATCTCCCGGCCGGGCATGGTCGAGGCGGTCGTCGACCGAAAGTGGCGAGCGCAGGAGCTGACGATCGTCCAGGACGGTGACGGCAACCTGCATGTGGGTGAGGTGCGCGGCCGACACACCGTGCGACGCGCCGGAACCGGTACGGCCGTGGAGACCGCCGCCCAACGAAAGTGGCGAGTTTCGGCTGAAGGTTTCTGGCAGGTCCACCCGGCTGCGGCGAACACGTTCGCGTCCGTCGTGGGGGAGTGGGCCGCGGCTCAGCCGGGCCAGCGCGCATGGGACCTCTACGGCGGTGCGGGGCTCTTCGCGTCGGTGCTCGGACGGCAGGTCGGCGAGACCGGATCCGTGCTGGTCGTGGAGTCTTTCCCCGGTGCCGTGGAGGACGGCAGGCGCAACCTCCGCCGCATGTCCCAGGTCGAGTGGGTGGCGGACAAGGTGGAGCGCGCCGTGACGCGCAGACTGCCCGTTGAAGATCCTCATGTCGTGGTGCTGGACCCGCCTCGCAAGGGGGCGGGCAAGGTTGTTGTGGCTGAAGTCGCACGACGCCGTCCCGAACGGGTGGTCTACGTGGCTTGCGACCCCGCCGCGCTGGCCCGCGACCTGGCCGAATTCACAGTTCAGGGGTACCGGCTCGCCGGCCTGCGAGCGTTCGACGCGTTCCCGATGACGCACCACGTGGAGTGCATCGCCCTGCTCGTACCTGAGACGAGGTGACAAAGCGTCTCAGTCGCGTCTCCGTAGACTGAGCCGAAGTCTTCAGGAGTGAGGTGGGCGTGGTGACCCTGCTGGAGTCCGTGCACGGACCAGCTGATCTGAAACGGATGGACGACGCGCAGCTCAAGCAGCTGTGCGACGAGATCCGGCGTTTTCTGGTCGACAAGGTGTCCAAGACGGGCGGGCACCTGGGCCCGAACCTCGGTGTCGTCGAGCTGACCGTGGCGCTGCACCGCGTGTTCGACTCGCCCCAGGACCCGATCGTGTACGACACCGGGCACCAGTCGTACGTCCACAAGATCGTCACGGGCCGTCGCGACGGCTTCGACGACTTGCGGCAGCGGGGCGGCATGTCCGGCTACCCGTCGCGCGCGGAGTCCGCGGCACGACGTGCAGGGCAACAGCCACGCGTCGACGGCGCTGTCCTACGCGGACGGCCTGGCGAAGGCCAAGCAGATCAACGGCCAGAACGGCCACGTCATCGCGGTCGTCGGCGACGGCGCGCTGACCGGCGGCATGTGCTGGGAGGCGTTGAACAACATCGCGGCGGACAAGACGCGTCCGGTCGTGATCGTGGTCAACGACAACGGCCGCTCGTACTCGCCGACGATCGGTGGTCTGGCGGACCACCTGTCCACGCTGCGGCTGCGTCCCGGCTATGAGCGCGTGCTGGAGAAGGGCAAGAGCGCGCTGCAGCACACGCCGTTCTTCGGCAAGCCCCTCTACGCCGCTCTGCACGCCGCCAAGCGCGGCATCAAGGACGCCCTGGCGCCGCAGGCGATGTTCGAAGACCTCGGCCTCAAGTACATCGGCCCGGTCGACGGCCACGACATGGCGACGCTGGAGTCCGCTCTGCAGCGCGCGAAGTCGTTCGGCGGACCGGTGATCGTGCACGCGGTCACCCGCAAGGGCAACGGGTTCGCGCCGGCCGAGAACCACGAGGCCGACCAGATGCACGCCACCGGCGTCATCGACCCGATCACCGGCGAGAACCTGAAGCCGTCCAAGCGCACCTGGACGCACGTGTTCTCCGACTCCCTGGTGGAGATCGGCCGCGAGCGTTCCGACGTCGTGGCGATCACCGCCGCGATGCAGGGACCCACCGGCCTGGACGCGTTCGCCAAGGCGTTTCCGGAGCGCTTCTACGACGTCGGCATCGCCGAGCAGCACGCGCTGACCTCCGCCGCCGGTCTGGCGATCGGTGGCCTGCACCCCGTCGTGGCCGTCTACGCGACGTTCCTCAACCGGGGGTTCGACCAGCTGCTGATGGACGTGGCCCTGCACGAGCAGGGCGTGACGGTCGTGCTGACCGCGCGGGCGTCACCGGCCCTGACGGCGCGTCGCACCACGGCATGTGGGACATGTCGATCCTCGGCGTCATCCCCGGCATTCACGTCGCCGCGCCGCGTGACGCCGGAACGCTGGCCGAGGAGCTGCGCGAGGCCGTGGCGATCTCGGACGCACCGTCGGTGATCCGCTACCCGAAGGCTTCTGTCGGCGCGGACCTCCCCGCTCTCGAGCGCGTGGGTTCCGTTGACGTGCTGCGCCGCTCTGGCACCGACGTGCTGTTGGTGACGGTCGGCGCGTTGGGCGAGCTCGGTCTCGAGGCCGCGCAACGGCTGGAGGACCAGGGCATCGGCGTGACCGTGGTCGACCCGCGCTGGATCTACCCGATGTCGGTGGACCTCGTGGAGATGGCCGCGTCGCACAGGCTCGTCGTGACCGTCGAGGACGGTGGCCGCCACGGTGGCTTCGGTTCCGCTCTGGCGGCCGCCTGCGCGACGCCGACATCGAGGTCCCGTTGCGCGACATCGCGCTGCCGCAACGGTTCCACGACCACGGCGAGCGTGGAGAGGTGCTGGCGTTGTGCGGCATCACCGCGCAGGACGTGGCGCGCCGCGTGACGGAGTGGGCCTCGCGGCTGGAGTGCCTGCCGGTCGAAATCGACGAGCCCGCGGAGAAGTAGTTCGGCTACCCTCCACTTCGCGTCCGCTACTGCGGCCCGGCAGGACTCCCTCGTCCGGGTACCGCGATCAAGGCGGGTGCTGGGTGCCTTAGAAGCATCAGGTTCGAACCCTGAACGCCACGACCCCGGTCGCACACGGGGATGTCGGGCTTTGTGAGTCCCTTGTGGACTCCCGCCTCGACGTCTCGCCGGCCGGGGTCGTGGTCTGCTTGGACGGAGGTGGAGACGATGAAGCACACGTTGTTCCCGTGGGAGCGGGGCGTCAGGTTCGACCGTGGCGTGTTGGTGGGTGAGGTGGAGCCCGGCCAGCACAAGCTGCCGCGGCACGTCGTGCTGCATCGTGTCGACGTTCGTCCGCGCACGATGACCCCGGCCGCTCAGGACGTGCCGACGTCTGACGGCGTGCTGGTCCGTGTGACCGTTGTGGTGCGGTGGGCCGTGTCTGCGCCGACGACCTTTGTCGTGGCGTCGGCTGAGCCCGAGGCTGAGCTCTACACGGCGGTGCAGCTGGCACTGCGCGGCGCGGTCCTGACGCGCGCACACTCGGCCGTTGATGCTGAGCGCTCGGCCATCGCGTCCCAGGTGCTGGCCGCGGTGGCTTCGCGGGCTGCTGAGCTGGGTGTTTCGGTTTCCGACGTGGCCGTTCGCGATGTCGTCATGCCTGGTGAGCTGCGGCGTGCCGCACTGGCCGAGCTGGTGGCGGCCTCGGAAGGGCGTGCCGCGCTGGAGCGGGCACGCGGGGAGACCGCGGCGCTCCGGTCGTTGCTGAACGCGGCCCGGCTGGCGGAGGAGCACCCGGCGTTGCTGGAGCTCCGTGCGCTGCAGGCAGCGACGACCGTCGTGGTGGACCGGCCGGCCAGGAAGTCCTGATCACTTCTCGCTCAGCCAGAGGAGGGTGGTCCGCGACTCGCGCAGCCGCCAGCCGGCAGGCGTCCTGACCACGACGCAGGTCAGGCGCAGTCCGGCGGTCCGGTGGGGCGCCTGGCCGTCGCGGAAGAAGTGGACGACCGAGTTCGCCATGGCAGCGGCCTTGTCGCCGTCGACGTCCACCAGCACATCGGTGGTCACGTGCTGGGTGAGCTCGTCCGGGTTCTCGGCCCGTCGCATGACGTCGACGAGTTCGTCGAGGCCGTTGAGCTCGCCGTTGCGTGGTGAGGACACCGAGATGTCGCGGTCGAAGACGGTGTCCGCGTCCTCCCACCGCTTCTCGTCGAGCAGATGGGACAACCGGCTGAACAGGTCGGTGATCTCGACGCGGTCGCTCAGAGCGTTCGTGGACATGTGAAACCCTCTTTGATTGGTGGCGCCAACATTGGCGCCGCCAACATTACACATCGTCGTTGGCCGCGCCAACGAATTAGGATGACGTCATGGAGGAGACCCCCGCACGCCTGGCCGGGAAGCCGAGCTGGCTGGTGACCCAGCTGGCGGTGCACGCACATCGGCTCGCCTCCGAGGGCTTCAGGGAGGCGGGGGCGCGCGGCTACCACTACCGCGTCCTTGCCGCGCTGGACGAGTTCGGCGTCGCCAGCCAGGCCGAGCTCGGCCGCCGTTGCAACATGGACCGCAGCGACGTCGTGGCGGCGGTCGGCGAGCTGGCCGGGCAGGGCGTTCGTCGAGCGGACGCAGGACCCACACGACCGCAGGCGCAACATGGTGACCCTCACCGAGGAGGGCGAGGAGCAGCTGCGACGCCTGGACAGGGCGCTCGACCAGGCGCAGGACGATCTGCTCGAACCTCTCGCGGCACAGGACCGGCAGACGTTGACCCGCCTGCTCACCCGGCTGCTCGCGCACCACCAGCGCGGTTAGCGCCGACAGCTCGCGTGAAGGTGCCGTTAAGCGCCTTCTCAGGTCGGTATGGCACCTTTGTGGCGTGCGGATTCTGGTAGTCGAGGACGAGGCGCCTCTGGCCGACGCGATCGCTCGCGGCCTGAGGCGCGAAGGTATGGCCGTGGACGTCGCCTACGACGGCGAGACCGGGCACGAGAAGTCGACCGTCACGCGGTACGACGTGGTTGTGCTCGACCGCGACCTACCCGGGATGTCCGGCGACGAGCTGTGCAAGGAGATCCTCAGCTCCGGTGCGCTCACCAGGGTCATGATGCTGACGGCCAGCGGGACCATCGAGGACCGCGTGGCCGGGTTGTCACTGGGCGCGGACGACTACCTCGCGAAGCCGTTCGCGTTCCCCGAACTGGTCGCGCGCGTACGGGCGTTGGCTCGGCGTGCGACGCCGGCGACGCCACCGGTGCTGGCCGCGCAGGACGTGGAGCTGGACCCGGCTCGACGCACCGTGTCGCGTGGCGGGCAGCCGATCGAGCTGACGCGCAAGGAGTTCGGCGTCCTCGAGGTCCTGCTCGCGGCCAAGGGATCGGTCGTCAGCAGTGAGGAACTGCTCGAACGCGTGTGGGACGAGAACGCCGACCCGTTCACCACGACCGTGCGCGTCACCGTCATGACGTTGCGCAAGAAGCTCGGTGAGCCGGGCATCATCGACACCGTCGTGGGCTCCGGCTACCGGGTGCCCAGTGCTTCGAACGGATCTGCTGAGGACTGAGCTTCATGCGCCGGCGGGGACCGGGACTGCGTCTCCGGATCACGCTTCTCACCACCGCGCTCGTCGCGGTGGTCAGTGCTGTGCTGCTCTTCCTCGGGTGGACGCTGGTCGGGCGGGTCTTCGACTCGTCGCCCTCGTTTCCTTCCGGCAGCCACGTCACTGTTGACGGCGTCAACGTCGACGTGACCGTGTTGACGGACGCGTTGACGGCCGCCGCTCGTCAAGACCTGCTGCGTGCGGGGTTGATCGCGTTCGCGTGCATGGTGCTGGCCGCCGCGGTGCTGGCGTGGACGTTCACCGGCCGCGTCTTGAAGCCTTTGCACGACGTGACAGGTGCCGCGCGCAAGTTGTCGGCCGAGTCGCTCGGGTCGCGGTTGCGGCTGGAGGGGCCGCGGGACGAGGTCGCGGAGCTCGCGGACACCTTCGACGCGATGCTCGACCGGCTCGAGGCGGCCTTCGACTCGCAGCGTCGGTTCGTGGCGAACGCATCGCACGAATTGCGCACTCCTCTCTCGGTGGTGCGCACTGAGCTGGACGTGACTCTGTCCGATCCGGACGCTGACGTCGAAGAACTGCGACGCATGGCCGGTGTGGTCCGCGCTGCGGGCGAGCGTGCCGAGCAGTTGGTGTCGGCGTTGCTGCTGCTCGCGCGCACGGACGGCATCGGACTCGCGGTGCGGGAGCCGGTTGATCTGTCGGCTGTCGTGGAGTCCGCGTGGAAGGCCGTGCGGGCCGAGGCGGAGGCGCGCGACCTGCGCACGGTGTTCCGGTGCGTGCCGGCGCTCGCGGTCGGGGATCCCGCACTGCTGGAGCGCATCGCGGGGAACCTGCTGGAGAACGCCGTCCGGCACAACCACGTCGGCGGGTGGATCGAGACCGCGGTGGAGACAGGGCCGCAGTGGTCGGTGCTGCGGGTGTCTTCATCTGGTCAGGTCATCGCGCCGGACCGCGTCGAGGAGCTGTTCGAGCCGTTCCGGCGCGGGGGCAAGGACCGGACCAGCCACTCCGGCACGGGTCTCGGGCTCTCGATCGTGCGGGCCGCGGTGGCGGCGCACGGCGGGTTTGCGCAGGCAGTGGCCGTGCCTACCGGTGGTCTGTCGGTGACCGTGCATCTGCCTAGCGCACCGCGTTGAACCTGGATACAAGATTATGTGCGTGGCCCCGGTCACACTGTGCGTCGATCTTGGTGGGTTTGAGCCGTCTGCGCGGTTCCTGAGCTGCGGATACGCGGTAGATGACCCCCGATTTGGATCTCGGTGGACCGGCGTGTAAATTTCTCTCTGCCAGCGCGGAACGGGCCGGGAAACACCGGAACGGAGCGCGGCGAAAGACTTCTAAGCTTGACACAGCCCCGGAAGTGACTCTCCTCGGAGATGAGCTGCGGTGTGCGCGTGTTCTTTGAGAACTCAACAGCGTGCCGATAACACAGCCAGTAATATATGAATACCTCCTC
>NZ_VSRL01000306.1 GCF_012184385.1 Lentzea indica | reverse complement strand
ACCTGGCCGGCGGCTGTGGGTCGCGGCGCGCGACCTGGCGGGTGTCGCCCCGCGACAGTCCGTTGTGGACGATCCGTTGCTGGTGCTGGCGGACGCGTTGCCCGGCGAGCACGCGGAACAGGCCGGTCTGGCCGACGCGCTCGACGATCCAGGCGACCCGGACGCGTACTCACAGGATGGTTACCGGCGAATCCGGCGGCTGGGCGGCGAGCTGGCGGCGTTGCGGCGCAGGCTCGACCAGCCGTTGCCCGAGCTCGTGGCAGACGTCGAACGCACGCTGCTGCTCGACATCGAGTCGATGTCGCGCCCAGGCATGGTCGGCCGCGCACACCTCGACGCCTTCTCCGACGTCGTGATGGACTTCGCCGCCGCCTCGCCGTCGGCGACGCTCCCGTCGTTGCTCGACTACCTGTACACGGCCGAGCACGCCGAGGACGGCCTGGAGCCCGGCGAGGTGGAGGTCTCCGAGGACCGCGTGCAGATCCTCACCGTCCACTCCGCGAAGGGCCTGGAGTGGCGGATCGTCGCGCTGCCGCACCTGGTGCGCGACGTGTTCCCCGGCCGCAAGAAGTCCTCGTGCTGGCTCAAGTCCGTGACGGAGCTGCCGGCGTCGTTGCGAGGCGACTCAGCCGACCTGCCGGTGCTGCGGCTGTCCGCCGGGTACAACCGCAAGGAGGTCGACGAGGCGCTGACCATCCACGCGGAGGAGTTCGAGGACCGGCGGCTGGTCGAGGAACGGCGCCTCTTCTACGTCGGCGTGACGAGGGCCGAGCACACCCTGCTGATGTCGGGCCACTGGTGGGCGGAGGCGGGCGAGAAGCCCAAGGGCCCGTCGGTGTTCCTGCAGGAGATGCACGAGGTCCTGCAGCGGGACAACCCGCCGGGCGACATCAGCGTGTGGGCCGACGAGCCCGAGGCCGACACCCCGAACCCGCTGGCAGAAGACGTGAAGACCTCGCAGTGGCCGGCAGATCCCCTGGGCAAGCGTCGTGACGCCGTCGTCGAGGGCGCCGAGATGGTGCTGGCCGCACTGGACGCGCTGCGCAACGCCCCGCCAGAGCCGTTGCCGCTGATCTTCGACGAGCCTTCGCCCTCCGAAGTGGTGGAGGAGGACGACTACCCACCACCCGACGAGCCACCGGACGACGACATCCCGCCGGAGCCCGAGCCGCTGCCCGACGACGTCGTGCCTGAGGACCCGGAGATGCCGGAGGAGGACGACCCGGAGGGCTGGGCACGTGACGTCGAGGTGCTGCTGGCCGAACGCGCGGCCTCTCAGAACCGCCGTGAACAGGTAGAACTGCCCGCGCACCTGTCGGTCTCACAGCTGGTCGAACTGGCGAAGGACCCGGACCTGCTGGCCCGCCGGTTGCGCCGCCCGCTGCCGTTCCCGCCGAACCCGCTGGCGCGCAGAGGCACCGCGTTCCACACGTGGCTGGAGAACCGCTTCGGCGCGACCCGGCTACTGGACATCGACGAACTGCCGGGCGCGGGTGACGCCGACGCGGCCCCGGACGCTGACCTGGAACGACTGAAGGAGGCGTTCCTGCAGAGCTCGTGGGCGGACCGGACACCGTACGACGTCGAGGTCCCGTTCGAGGCGGAGTTCGACGGCACTTCGGTGCGCGGACGGATGGACGCCGTGTACCGCGACCCGGACGGCTGGACCGTCGTGGACTGGAAGACAGGCGCGGTGCCGGACTCCGAGGCGTTGCCGGCGCTGTCCGTGCAGCTCGCGGCATACCGGCTGGCGTGGGCGGCGTTGGTGGGGGAGCCGCTGGAACGGGTGCGGGCGGCGTTCCACTACGTGCGGCACGACCACACGGTGCGGCCGGCGGACCTGCTGGACGAGCAGGGCTTGAAGGACCTGATCCGGTCCGTGGAGTCGTGATGGATCCGGTCGATGGAGTCATGATCGCGAGTTGTCCACAGGTTGCGGTTCTTTGACCTGTGGAAACGTGCTGCAGGCTAGGCTGTGGACAGCCGGGAACCTAAAGCGCGTTTCACTCGTTGCGTGACAAGGAAGCGCGCGGGGGCAGCAGCGGGCTCAAGCCAGTGGGCTCGTTCTCAGACTTGCGGGCTGGCCTCAGGTCTCGGACTTGCGGGCTGGTTCCGGCTTGAGGCCTGCCGACCGGTTCCGGCTTCAGACCTGTGGACCTCGCCCTGGCTTCAGACCTGCGGGCTGGTCCCGGCCGGCGCGTGTGAGGCCTTCAGCACCCGTTCGTAGAGGACCTCGAGCAGCCAACGCCCGAACAGGGACGGCCCGAACTCGGGCGAGCGGTCCTCCGGCGGCACCATCAGGTCGGCCGTGGTGTCGTCGGCGACCACGACGCCGATGCCGTAGTAGTCGAGCTCGATGTACGACCAGGCCTGCGACTCGTCGGTGCGGGGGAGCATCACCGCGCACGGGGCCAGGGTCAGCAGGGTGCCGCACGACTGGAGGGCGCGATCCGTGGTGGACTCGCTGACCAGGACGCCGACGAGTTCGACGGCCGCCACCGGGAGGCGGTCGTGGGCCTCCGGCTCGAACCAGGAGCGGAACCACGACGGGTCGGCGCGGGGTGGCCAGCCGTTCTGGGTTCTCCACTCGTGCACTTCGGGCAGCAAACGCACCACCGCGGACACCTGCTGGCCCAGCACGGCGACGTCGGGAACGACGACTCCGTCCCAGCCGAGCGCGGTGGCGGCGCGCAGAAGAAGCGTTTGCACAGAGCGCATCCTAGGGTTCCTCGCGCGAAAAATGACAGCGTTTGCGGGATAGTTGGTTAAGGATTACCCAGGGTGGTCAGGGGGAGGCTTTGGCCACTTTCCAGGCCCAAGCGACGAGTGGAATCTGCAGTGGCAGGCGACCATACGCCAGGGCCCGGGCTTTCGGCGACTTGTCGCGGAAATCCAGAGCCATTTTCACGTTTGCTGGGAACACCGCGATGAAGAACGCGGCGGCCGCGAGGCTGCCGAGGCGGCGCGTGCGCGGGGCCGCGACCGCGGTGGCCAGGGCCAGTTCGGCCGCGCCTGACGCGTACGTCCACTGCCGCGGGGTGCCGGGCAGGGAGCGGGGGACGATCGCGTCGTAGTACTTCGGCCTGGTGAAGTGGGTCGCTCCTGCCAGGCTCAGCAGTGCGGCGAGCGCCAGCGCCGACCGCGCTCGGGAACGGTTCGGTTCCATGCCGTCACCCTGTCATGCCTACGCCGCGTAGGCGAGATCGGGCTGGCCTATTCTCCACGAGCGTGGCAGGTGATTCTCATCATCCCGAACGCGCCGCGGTTGCCGCGCTGAGCGATTCCTTCGTCGCCGGGCTCCGCGAGTGGATCAAGATTCCGTCGATCGGCGTCGACCCGGCACACCGGGCGGACGTGCAGAGATCCGCCGAGTGGCTGGCCGCCGCGCTGAGAGAGGACGGCTGGCCGGAGATCGAGATCTGGGATCACGGGCCGGCTCTTCCCGCCGTGTTCGCCTGCTGGCCCGCCGAAGATCCGGAAGCGCCGACCGTGCTCGTTTACGGTCACCACGACGTGCAGCCGGTCGATCCGGTCGAGCGCTGGCGCCATCCGCCCTTCGAGCCTGTGATCAGCGGCGATGAGCTGCACGGCCGCGGCGCGAGCGACGACAAGGGGCAGGTCGCCATGCACCTGCTGGCGGTGAAAGCACATCTGGCAGCCACCGGACAGAATGCGCCGAGCGTCACGCTGAAACTCTTCGTCGAAGGAGAAGAGGAATCGGGTTCACCGCACCTGCGAAAGCTTCTCGAAGATCACAAAAACGATCTCGGCTGCGATCTGGTGGTGTTCACCGACACGGCGTTGCACGAACGGGAGGCGCCGACGGTCAACATCGGCCAGCGCGGTGTTCTCGGCGGCGAGATCACGTTCTTCGGCGGTACCGACGACGTTCATTCGGGACGCGCGGGCGGCGCGATCCCCAATCCGGCGACGGCGCTGGCGAAACTGATCGCCGCGCTGCACGACGAGAACGGCCGCGTCCAGCTGCCGGGCTTCTACGACGACGTCCGGGAACCGTCAGAGAGGGAACGGCAGGACTACGCGGCGCTGCCGTTCGACGAGCAGAAGTGGCTGGCGCACAACGGAGGCGGCGCGCAGGCCGTCGCCGGCGAACCCGGCTACACGACGCTGGAACGGATCTGGGTCAGGCCGACGGCCGAGATCAACGGGATCCAGAGCGGCTACACCGGTCCCGGCCTGAAGACGATCATCCCGGCAAGCGCGACGGCGAAGATCAGCTTCCGGCTCGTCCCCGACCAGCTGCCGGAGAACGTCGCCGACCAGCTCAAGGAGTTCGCCGCCAAGCACACGCCGCCGGGCATCAGAGCGGAGGTCGGCTTCCGCGGCGAGGGCGTGCCGCCGTACGCGATCAGCCCTGACCACCCGGCGAACGCGACGGTGCGGGAAGCGATGGAGCTGGCGTTCGACCGGCCTGTGAGGTTCGCGCGGGCGGGAGGTTCGGGGCCGGCGGCGGTGCTGCAGGCGTGGCTCGGGGTGCCCCTCGTCTACCTCGGCGCGACCTTGCCGGATGATCGCGTCCACGCGCCGAACGAGCGCGTCGTAGTGCCGTTGCTCCTCAAAGGCGCGGAGGCGGCTGCTCACCTGTGGCGGATGTTGCCCGAGAGGTTGACTCGATGAGCCTGTCTGACGAAGCGTCGCACTCGCTCGTCGGCGTGATCAGGATGCCGGACCAGGTGCAGAGCCCGGTCCGCGCGATTCTCAAACGCGTCGTCGGCGCGATGGCCGCGCTGCTGCTCGCGGTGCTGATCGTCTACCTGGACCGCGACGGCTACCGCGACGTCAACGGGGACGGCGTCTCGCTGCTCGACTCGTTCTACTACGCGACGGTGTCACTCTCGACGACCGGCTACGGCGACATCACGCCCGCGTCGTCGTCAGCACGGCTGATCAACGTCCTGGTCATCACGCCGTTGCGGGTCCTGTTCCTGATCGTGCTGGTCGGCACGACACTCGAAGTTCTCACCGAGCGCTCCCGTCAGGCGTTGCGCATTCAGAAGTGGAGGCGGGTCGTGCGGGACCACGTGGTGGTCGTGGGTTATGGCACGAAGGGGCGCTCTGCGGTCGCGGCGCTGCTCGGCGACGGCGTCGAGCCCGGTTCGATCGTCGTCGTGGACACCGTGCAGGAGTCGCTCGACGCCGCCTCCGCCATCGGGCTCGTGACCGTGCATGGTTCCGGTACACGCAACGACGTGCTGAGGGTGGCCGGTGCGGCTCGAGCGCGCGCGATCGTCGTTGCCCCGAACCGGGACGACACGGCCGTGCTGGTGACGTTGACCGCCCGCGAGCTCGCCCCGAAGGCGCAGATCGTGGCGTCGGTGCGGGAACGGGAGAACGAGCACCTGCTGAAGCAGTCCGGTGCCGACTCGGTGGTCGTGTCGTCGGAAACGGCGGGCCGGTTGCTCGGCATGGCAACCGCGACGCCGTCGGTCGTCGCGATGGTGGAGGACCTGCTCACGCCCGACGCAGGTCTGGCGATCGCCGAGCGTGACGTCGAACCCGGCGAGGTCGGCGGGTCACCGCGGCACCTGTCGGACATAGTGCTGGGCGTGGTGCGGGGCAAGACGCTTTACCGGGTGGACGCTCCCGAGGCGGACGCGATCGAGCCGGGTGACCGGCTGCTCTACGTCAAGAAGGTGACTCCGGCCGGGGGCTAGTGCGGTAGCGGTTCTACCAGCGCAAACGGGGCCACCTGAGTTCAGGTGGCCCCGCCGCGTACGCGACTCACCAGGTCAGCCGACGGTCAGGCCCCACGCCTGGTCCACGTAGGACAGGCAGTCGAACTGCACCAGCTGGGTGCCGTCGCCGCCCCCTTGAACGAGCAGGCACTTGCCGCTGTTGACGTTCCGCAGCCAGTACCAACCCTGGTAGCCGGGGTAGTTGTAGAACTGCCAGTACTGGTCGGCGTAGTCCAGGCACTGGTACTGGACGGCGGGCGCCCCGTTGTTGGAA
The DNA here is from genome assembly GCF_012184385.1 of Lentzea indica. Lineage (GTDB taxonomy): Bacteria > Actinomycetota > Actinomycetes > Mycobacteriales > Pseudonocardiaceae > Lentzea > Lentzea indica. The sequence continues at coordinate 3,777 of NZ_VSRL01000306.1, read as the reverse complement.
CCCTGGATGAGCAGGCACTTGCCGCTGTTCGCGTTGCGGATCTGATACCGCGCGCCGCCCTTGTCGACGAAGCCCCACTTCTGGTCGTTGTAGTTCAGGCAGGTGTACTGGACGGCGGGCGCTCCGTCGGCCCCACCTTGGGACAGCATGCACTTGCCGCTGTTCAGGTTCTGCACCCAGTAGATGGCAGAGGCCATCATTTCCATCTTCACCGGAACAGCCTTCTCCGACAAAGAAGCCACTGGTTCCGCGCTGGCAGGTTGAACGGCGCCGAGCAAGGCGAGCGCCACTCCGAATAATGCGATGATGATTCGAATCCGTGCACGCATAAAAGATTCCCCCATGCTGAATCAAGGCGTAACGGGCAGAATTGATCGAGCCGTAACGGCAGCTCAGAGTGGTCCGAGCCGCCAGTTTCGGCTGCGTTGCGAATTGCCTCTATCCCCAGTGTGGACCGCGATGTCCCCCACGCTTGGTCCGTGCACCACGATATTGCGGAATGCTATAGAGCGAAAGAGGCCGAATGGAGGAGGGGGTATCCGCTCAAGAAAGTGGCCCCTGTCGAGGGCCGGGCAGCACGGCCGGTGCGCGCAGAGGCGCGTAGCGGAAGAGGAACGCGTAGAAGCCGCCCGCCAGCGCTGCCATGCAGAGCAGCAGCGCGGTGAGGCGGCGCCCGACCGGGAGTCCGGCGGGGAGGGAGGCGGCGGACGAGACCATGTCCGTGCCGGTCATGACGATCTCGACGGTCTCGCCCTTGCGGTGGCCGCAGCCGTCCAGCTTCGCCTGCTTCTTCTCACCGCCGGCGTCCCACTCGACGGTGTCCATGCCCTGGCCGCACGCGCCGCTCTCGACGACGGTCGCGGCCACGGGTCTAGGGGGTTCCTTGGCGCCCAGCACCTTGGCAGGCACCAAAAGCGCGACCGCGACACCGATCCCGACCAGTCCGACGACCAGCAGGATGAACACCCATCTGTCCGGGCTTCGCGGAACCGCCACACTGCGATGTTCGCAGACGCGGCGGTCCGCGTGGAGCCCAGGTTTACTTCGGCAGCTGACGCAGCTGCTCGACCTTGACGGTCTTGCCGTCGGACACGGTTCCGGTCACGGCGACGAGGTCGCCGTTCTTCGGCTTCTCGGTCACCGCGGACAGGTCGAGCGGGGTCTGCAGGCCGTCGAGCTGGATCAACGTGGCGTTGTTGCCGTTGACGTCCTTGATCGTGCCCTGCTCGTGGGCCTTGGCCAGCGCCACGTTCAGCGCCTTGCCGTCCTTCACACGCACGGTCACGCGCTGGTCGGCCTTGAGCCCGTTGAGGTCGCCGCCACGCAGCTTCGTGGAGCCGTCCGTGGTCAACGACACCTCGCTGCCGTCGTCCTTGGTGATGGTGAGCTTGCCGGACTCGACCGACTTCACCCGTCCGACGACGAGCGTGCTGTCCTTCAGTTTTGCCTTGTCCGGGCGCCCTGGCTTGCCAGGACCACCGGGGGTGGCGCTCCGCGAACACCGCCGGCGGGCCATCGGGGTTGTCGGCCGCCGCCGCGACCGCGATGCCGCCGACGGTGAGTCCGACGGCCGCGACGATGGCGCCGGCCCACGCTGATTTCTTCGACATGGGGTTAGCGTGCGCGTGGATTCTGAGCGCCAGCTGAAGGCGAGTCGCCCGAAGTCCGGATGATCAGCAGAATGGTGAGGTGTCCGCCAGGGTGTTGGTGATCGAGGACGCCGAGGCGATCGGCGCCGCGGTGTCGTCCGCGCTGCGCGAGTCGGGGTACGACGTGCAGCACCGCCTGGACGGGCGCCAGCTGGAGGCCGACCTCGGTCGCTTCCGCCCGGACCTGGTCGTGCTCGACGTGATGCTGCCCGGCCGCGACGGCTTTCAGCTGCTCGAGGTGATCCGCCGGGCTTCTGGCGCCGGGGTGGTCATGCTGACCGCTCGCGACGGCGTGCCGGACCGGTTGCGCGGGCTCTCCGGCGGTGCCGACGACTACGTGGGCAAGCCGTTCGTGCTGGCCGAGCTGGTGGCGCGGGTGTCGGCGGTGCTGCGTCGTCTCGGACGCACGCCGTCGACGGTGCAGGTCGGTGACCTGGTCGTCGACGCCGATGCCGGTGTGGTGATGCGGGCTGACCAGCCGATCGAACTGACCGCGACCGAGCTGCGGCTGCCGGTGTATCTGGCGGCGCAGCGCGGACGTGTGGTGTCCAAGACGCAGATCCTGACCGCCGTGTGGGGTTACGAGGACTACGACCCGAACCTGGTCGAGGTCCACATCAGCGCCGTGCGCCGCAAGATCGAGGAACACGGCCCACGGCTCGTGCACACCGTGCGTGGCCTTGGGTACGTGCTGCGGGCCGAAGAATGAACCTCCGCACGGTCTCGTTGCGCCGACGGGTCGCGGTGTCGGTGCTGCTGGTGCTGTTCGTCGTGCTCGTGGCGTTGGTGATCTCGGTCGACCGGACGTTCGCCGGGCAGTCCTCCCGCGACGTCGACGGGGCCTTGCGTGACGCCGAGGCGCGCGCGGTGTCGGCGTTGAGGCTCGGTGTCCCGCCGCGTGAGATCGTCCGTCAGCTGTCGAAGCGGAACGTCCAGGTGACGGTGGAGCTGCCGAACGGAACCGTGATCGGCAACGCTCCCGAGGAGGGACCGTTCGAGCGCAAGTCACGCAACGTCAACGGCAACAAGCTCACGTTCTACGCCGACACCGAGGCGATCTCGCAGGCTCAGGTCCGGTTGCGGAAGCTGCTGCTGATGCTCGGGCTCGGGGCGATCGTCATCACCGGGCTGTTGATGATCGTGGTGGTGCGGCGGGCTTTGGCGCCGTTGGACGCCATGACGTCGTTGGCGCAGGCGATCGCGGCTGGGCATCGGGGTGGACGGCTCAATCCGTCCCGTACCGATACCGAGTTGGGGCGCACCGCAGCTGCCTTCGACGGGATGCTCGATTCGCTGGAGGGGTCTGAGCAGCGGACTCGGCGGTTCGTCGCCGATGCGGCTCATGAGTTGCGGACGCCGATCACCGGGGTGCAGGCGGTGGCTGAGGCTTTGGTGCAGGCGCCGGTGGACTCGCCCGATCGGGACCAGATGTCGTTCCTGCTGGTTCGGGAGGCTCGGCGGGCTGGGCGGTTGGTCGACGATCTGCTGGCTCTTGCTCAGTTGGATGCCGGGTATGAGATGCAGCGGGAGCCTGTGGATCTGCTTGGGCTGGCTGAGGCTGAGGTTGCTCGGACTCGGTATGTGGCTCCTGACTTCGACATCGCGGTCGAAGCGGTCGAAGGGGCTTCGGTTGTCGTTGTGGGGGATGGGCAGCGGTTGGCTCAGGTTTTGGCCAATCTTGTGGACAACGCTCGGCAGGCGACTGGGCCGTCTGGTGTTGTTCGGATTCGGGTTGATTTGACTGGCTTTACCGTTTCTGATGATGGGCCTGGGGTTCCTCTCGCTGAGCGGGAGCGGATATTCGATCGGCTGGTTCGGTTGGATGATGCTCGGGATCGGCGGTCTGGGGGGTCTGGGTTGGGGTTGGCCATCGCTCGGGCTGTGGTTCGGGCTCATGGTGGGGAGTTGAGTTGTGAGCCTTCTGAGGGTGGGGCCGTTTTTCGGGTGACTTTGCCTGTTGTGGGTGGCGCTTCGGTCGGCTAGCGCGCGGGTTGCGTTGGCCGTCTCCCTGTTGCGTTGGCGGGTGCCGGTTTGTTGTCCGTAGGTGGTCGCGTTGCGTTGTCACCTGGCGGTTGCGAGAGTTTTCTGGGGCGCTGCCCCAGACCCCGCCAATCTGATCAAAGACCTG
>NZ_VSRL01000305.1 GCF_012184385.1 Lentzea indica | reverse complement strand
GGCTGGCTGCGCACCGCGGTCGACGTGATCACCACGGCCCGGCCGAACCCACGCGCCGCCATCGCCGGCAACGCCTCGCGCAGCAACGCCAGTGGCCCGAGCAGCAACAGGTCGAGGTCACGGTGCCATTGCGCGTCCGGCACCTCGAAGACGCCGCCCGGTGACGGCCCGCCCGCGTTCACGACCAGCACGTCGAGCGAGCCGTAGCGATCGCGGACGTGGGTCACGACCGTGGCGGCCTCGCGAGCATCGGCGAGGTCGCAGACGAGGTGGTCCGCGGCCTCGCCGAGCGCCGCTGCCGTCTCCTTCAACGTGGCTTCGGTGCGTCCGGCCAGCACGACGCGATGCCCGCTCTCGACGAGCGCGGCGGCCGTTGCCGCACCGATTCCGCCGGCGCCGCCCCCGACGAGCGCGACCCGCGTGGTGTTTGCGTCCATGAGCTCCTACAGTCGCCGTGTGCGAGAGGCTGACCAAGGATGAGTCCCAGTGACCGGGACTCGCAGTCCACCGAGCCGAGCGGTTCACTCGAACGCGCGGCGGCGATCCTGGACGCGTTCGACGTCTCCCATCGCGAGCTGGGCCTCGCCGAACTGGTGCGCAGGTCCGGGCTTCCGCGCTCGACCGTGCACCGCACGGCGGCCCGCATGATCGAGCTCGGCTGGCTCGACAAGCCGCAGGACCGCTACCGGATCAGCACCGGGCTGTTCAAGCTGTCGGGCCTCGTTCCTGTGCGGCACGAACTGCGCGAGGCCGTGCTGCCGTTCCTGCAGGACCTCTACGCCGCCGCCCGCGTCACGGTCAGCTCGGCGTGCTCGACGGCACCCGTGTGCTGGTCGTGGAGAAGATCACCGGGCACCGGCCGATGCCGATGCTGTCCCAGGTCGGCGGCATGATCCCGGCGCACTGCTCTGGCCTGGGCCGCGCGATCCTCGCCTACTCGGATCCGTCCACCGTGGACGCGGTGATCGCCGCCGGGATGGAACGCCGCACACCCCGCACCATCACGAGCCCCACGGCGTTGCGCCGCGAGCTCGCCGCGATCCCCGACCGCGGCTGGGCCTACGACAAGGAGGAGGGCAACGTCGGCGTGAGCTGCGTGGCGGCCCCGATCTTCGGCGCGACCGGCGAACCCGCCGCCGCGCTGTCGGTGACCGGGCCCAGCGCGGCCGTCCGTCCCGAACGGATCGGTCCCGCCGTGCGGATGGCGGCCGCGGCGGCGAGCCGCGCCTACTCGACCCGCCGCTGGGAGTCCCAGTAGCCGGGACTTCCGGTTGGTGGTGACCGTGGGAGCGCTCCACAGTGTGGTCCGTCACATCCTCACCCAGGAGGACCAGGATGCGAGTCGCGATCATCGGTGCCGGAGTCGCCGGGCTCACCACGGCGAAAGTGCTGCTGCAGGCCGGGCACGAGGTCGAGGTGTTCGACAGGACACCGGACGTCGGCGGCGTGTGGAGCCGCACCCGGCGCTACCCCGGCCTCACCACGCAGAGCCCGAAGGCCCAGTACTCGTTCTCGGACTTCCCGATGCCGAAGGACCTGCCGGAGTGGCCGACGGGCGCCCAGGTCCAGGCCTACCTCGAGGCGTACTCGTGGCACTTCGGCGTGGACGCTTGCCTGCGCCTGGAGACGACGGTGACGTCCGTCGTGCCGGTTGACGGTGCGTGGGAGCTGACCACGAACACAGGAACGACTTATCGGTACGACCGCGTGGTCGTGGCCAACGGCGTGTTCTGCGAGCCCTCCATGCCGGCGTTTCCCGGCCGTGAGGAGTTCGAGGCGGCCGGCGGACGGGTGCTCGCGGGCACCGACTTCCACGACGCCGAGGAAGCACGGGACCGGCACGTTCTCGTGGTCGGCTACGGCAAGTCGGCGTGTGACGTGACGGTGCCGATCAGCGGCGTGGCCGCGAGCACGGACGTCATCGCGCGGCAGCTGCTGTGGAAGGTCCCACGCAAGATCGCCGGGGTCGTCAACTTCAAGATGCTGCTGCTGACCCGCATGGGCGAGGCGTTGTTCCGCTACCGGTGGCTGCGCGGGTTCGAGAAGTTCTTGCACGGCCCAGCGAACCGGATGCGGCGCTCGATGCTCAACTCGGTCGGTTCGGTGTCGGTGCGGCAGTTCGGCCTCGCACGGCACGGCCTGGTGCCGTCCGGGCAGATGGAGGACATCGTCAAGGGCGCGATCGGCCTGGCCACCGAAGGGTTCTTCGAGGGCGTCGAGTCCGGCGCGATCCGCGTACACCGTGACATGACCATCGCGAAGCTGACGGCCGACGGCGCTGTGCTCTCGGACGGCACGGTGCTGCCCGCCGACCTGATCGTCTGCGCCACGGGGTTCACCCAGGGAGTGCCGTTCCTGCCCGCGGCCGTGCAGGAACGGTTGTTCGACGAGCGCGGCAACTTCGCGCTGTACCGGCAGATCCAGCCGATCGGCGTGCCCGGCCTGTACTTCAACGGCTACAACTCGTCGTTCTTCAGCCCCCTCAACGCGGAGATGGCCGCGTTGTGGATCGCGGCAGACATGGCGGGAGCGCTCTCGCTGCCGGACGCCGATGCACGGCGGGCAGACGTGGCCGCGCAGCTCGCGTTCATGGACGAGGCGACGAACACGCACCACTGCCGCGGCACGAAGATCATCCCGTTCTCGCTGCACAACGCCGACGAGGTGCTGGCGGACCTCGGTCTGCAGATCGGCAGGCTCACCCGCGCCTCCCACTGGCTCAACCCCGTCGCACCGTCGGCGTACCGCAAGGTCACGCCCTTGTTGCTCACCCGGCTCGAGGCCCACGCGGCCACGGTCCCGGTGGACGTCTCGTCGAAATGAGGTTGAAGAACATGGAGACCCCCGTGAAGCACCACGTCTACCGCACCGGTGAGGGCACGAACGTCGGCGCGATCGGCCTGGGCATCTACACCCGGCTGACCGGCGCGGACACCAAGGGCGCCTACTCGTTGTTCGAGTACGTCGTGCCGCCGAACCTCGGCGGTCCACCCACGCACATCCACACCCGCGAGGACGAGCTGTTCACGTGCGTCCAGGGACGGGTCGTCGTCGAGCTGGACGGCGAGGAACACGTGCTGGGGCAAGGCGATTCGCTGCTGATGCCGCGCGGCGTGCCGCACATGTTCCACAACCCGTTCGACGAAGAGACCCGCGTGGTGGCCGTGGTGTCGCCGCCGGGACTGGAGAACTACTACCAGGCGCTGTCCGAGCTGCCGCCGGGGCCGCGCGACATGAAGCTGGTCGCGGAGATCATGACGCGGCACGGCCTTTCGTTGCAGAAGAAGCCGTGAACAAGCCTGTGTCTTTTGACCGCACAGACATGGTGCGGCTGATGTGCGCCGCGGTCGACGCCGGGGACGCGGAGGCGTTCGGTTCCTGGTTCGCCGACACCGCTTCCTACACCTTCGGCAACAACCCGCCGCTGGTCGGCCGTGACGCCGTGATGGCGGCGACGGCAGGTGCCGCGGGTGCGTTGCCGTGGGTCCGGCACGTGATCGACCAGATCGCCGAGGTGGACGACCAGTTGTTCTGCCGGTTCACCATCGAGACCGAAGCGCGGGACGGCACGCCGCTCGCATTGCCTTGTGTGACGGTGATCTGGATGTCCGAGGACAAGATCGTGGACTATCGCGTGCACATGGACATATCGCCGGCGATGACGTGAAGTGGGGCCCGGTTTGCCTTCCCGGGCCCGACTTTCATGCTGCTTGGACTTCCGGGGATGCCGGCCGGTGCAACGTCGCGAGGAAGCTCCTGCAGGCCTCGACGTCGAGCTCGTCCATGCGCCACGCGACGTGGCCGTCGGGGCGGACGACGTAGAGGGCCTGCGAGTCCGGCTCGGTGAGGCCGTAGTGCTCGAAGACCTGGACTGAGTCGGCCCGGTGCACGCGCTCGTCCGGCCTGGCCTCGACCCGTGCGACGAGGTGGGTCGTGACGCCGAGCTCGTCGAGCCGGGCCGTGTGGTCCGCGATCTCGTCGGCGGTGAGGTGCTTGCGCGACAACGCGACCACGTGCAGCTGATAGCCCTGCAGCAGGTCGAACATCTGCTCGCGGTCGTTGATCTTGGCGTCGGGGACGCGATGGCCGGCGAGCGGACCCTTGAGCGAGTAGAGCAGCTCGTTGACGTTGATCTCGCTCGGCCGGTAGCCGAGACTCAGCTGCGACAGGCGGTGGAACGACTTGCGGTGCGGCAGAGGGACTTTGGACATCCGTCCGATCAGGAACGGCCCTGCCGTGTCACGCAGCCACGCCTGCCATCCGTTCAGTCCGGCTGCCACACGGTAGAGGCGGTCGGTGAACTTCAGCAGGCGCACTCCCGCGGGATGGCGTTCCGCGGAGTAGGTGTCGAGCAGATCCGCGTCCGCGTCGTTCCTGATCACGGCCGCGAGTTTCCATGCCAGGTTGGCCGCGTCGTGCAGGCCGGTGTTCATGCCCTGGCCGCCCGCCGGGGAGTGGATGTGGGCGGCGTCGCCGACGAGGAATCCCCTGCCGCGGCGGTAGTCGTCGACGCCGCGCAGGTGGACCTGGTAGCGGCTGGTCCAGATCGGGGCGCTGAGGATGACGGGCAGGTTCATCGCCTTGCGGAGCTCGTCCTGCAGGTTCTCCAGCTCGAAGGCCGCTCCCGGCTCACCGAAGTCCGTGACCATGACACGCGACGTTTCAGCGCCCTTGAGGGGCAGGAAGAGGCCGATCCGGTTGCCGTTCATGAACACCCGGAAGTGCGCGTGGTCCAGCGGCCACTCGACCTTGCAGTCGGCGAGCAGGTAGCGCTGGGCGTACTTGTCGCCCTCGAAGCCGATTCCCAGCTGCTGCCGGACGGTGCTGTGGGCGCCGTCCGCGCCGACGACGTACTGCGCGGTGACGACGCGTGGCTTGTCGTCCCGGCGAAGCACTGCGGTCACGGCCTCGTCTGTCTGCTGGAGTTCCGTGAGCCGCGTGCCGCGGCGGACCGTGACACCGTGCCGCGCGAGGTCGCGCAGCAGCACTTCCTCCACTTCGGACTGTGGCGCCATGAGGATGAACTGGTACGGCGTGGTCGCCGCACCGGCCCTGTCGAAGTCGAGGCCACCGACCTGCTTTCCCTTGATGTGAAAGCGGATTCCGGTGGTGACGACACCGTGGCGGAGCAGTTCTTCAGCGAGTCCGATGCTGCGGAACAGCTCGATGGTGCGGGCCTGGACGGCGAAGGCTCTCGACTCCGTGGCGGGGCCGGCGTTGGCGTCGACGACGCACACCCGCACACCCTGGCGGACCAGCAGCGCCGCCGTCATCAGACCGCTCGGGCCGGCGCCGACGACGAGCACATCGCAGTCGTACCGGTGCAGCCGAGCCGGTGGCGCGGTTCTCGCGGTTATCGGTACCTTCGCCGGCCTGGTCCTCGACTTGCCGAGGCGGGTCAGGAAGCCGCTGCCGGGACGTGCGGTGACCTGCGGCAGCGGGTTCTTGGTGAGACTGCCCCACAGCCGCCGGGCAACGAGGAGGAGCAAGGTCACCAGAGCGAGGATCAGGAGGCCCACGGTCTACTCCACCTCCGGCAGGTCGCTGCACATGCGCAGGAACTGCTGGCGCAGCGGCCCCTCGACCAGAGGCTGGATCTCGCGGACGAACTCCTGGACGTACGGCTCGGCGAGGTGCTTCTCCAGGTCCTGCTTCGACCGGAACATCTCGTAGATCACGAACTGCGACCGGTCCGCGCGGTCGCGGTGGATGTGGAACTCGATCGAGCCCGTCTCCGCGCGCAACGGCTCGACGAGGCCGAGGATCAGCGCCTCGACCTGGTCCTCACAGCCCGGCTTCGCCGTGGCGAAACCCAGGTGGGTGTACGGCCCGGTCTCACCGGCGTCCGGTTCGGGCAGTACGACACGCGCGTCGCTCATGAGGCCTCCCACGACTGCTCAACAGATGGTGAATTCACCATCGCAGCCGGCGAGCGAGCGATCACAACGCGAGTCCCAGCGAGCGGGACCACCCAATGCAGAATGCCGTATACCAGGCGTGTTCACGCCTGGTATACGGCATTCAATATCCGATATATCGCCCTCGGGTCAGGCCCCGAAGAAGACCTCGGCCTCTTCGTAGCGCTCCGTCGGAACGGTCTTGAGCTCGGCCGTCGCCTCGGACAGCTTCACGCGCACGATCTCGGTGCCACGCAGCGCGACCATGGTGCCGAAGTCACCGGCTTCGACGGCGTCGACGGCGTGCAGGCCGAAGCGCGTGGCGAGCACGCGGTCGTACGCGGTCGGGGTGCCACCGCGCTGGATGTGGCCGAGGATCGCCGGCGCGGACTCCTTGCCGGTCGCGGTCGCGATCTCCTCCGCGAGCCACTGGCCGACGCCGCCGAGGCGGACGTGACCGAAGGCGTCGCGCTCACCGGAGTGCAGCACCTCGGCGCCGCCCTCGGGAATCGCGCCCTCGGCGACGACGATGATCGGCGCGAACTCGCGCTCGAAGCGGCGCTCGACCCACTCGACGACCTTGTCGACGCTGAACGGGCGCTCGGGCACGAGGATGACGTTCGCGCCACCGGCGAGACCGGAGTGCAGCGCGATCCAGCCGGCGTGCCGGCCCATGACCTCGACGACGAGTGCACGGTGGTGCGACTCGGCCGTGGTGCGCAGGCGGTCGATGGCCTCGGTCGCGATGTGCACGGCCGTGTCGAAGCCGAACGTGTAGTCCGTGGCGCCGAGGTCGTTGTCGATCGTCTTCGGCACACCGACGACGCCGATGCCGTCATCGGTGAGGCGCTTGGCGACACCGAGGGTGTCCTCGCCGCCGATCGCGATGATCGCGTCGATCTGGTTCTCCGCGATGGTCTCGCGGATGCGGTCGACGCCGCCCTCGACCTTGTAGGGGTTCGTGCGCGACGAGCCCAGGATGGTGCCACCGCGGGTGAGGATCTCTTCGACGTCCGTGAGGCCGATCGGCTTGGTGAGGTTCTCGATCGGGCCCTGCCACCCGTTGCGGAACCCGACGATCTCCCAGCCGTGTGCCTTGATGCCCTTGCGGACCACGGCCCGGATCACGGCGTTCAAACCGGGGCAGTCACCACCGCCAGTGAGCACACCGATGCGCATCTGCTTGCCCAATCTCTCGTGTCCTGTGTCACTCAGACTTTCACGAGCTGTATCGGTGCAGCAATGCGGGTCTCACTTACCGGACGGGAAACCCGATTTTGCGCCGATGCTCCTCTATCACCTTCCACCGCGCGAGGTTGTGGCGCGCGTCGGCGAGAGCGTCGTGCGCGTCGACCGGCGGGGCCGGCAGCTTGGGCCTGCCGACGTCGTCCCAGCGTTGCCGCAGGTCGCGGGTGAACCGGGGCAGCGCGCGCGGCAACGCCGGCATCGCGCCCCACAACTGCGCCAGCGCCACGTGGTCGTAGGCGGCGAACCACGCCCACAGCTCCACCTCGTCGCGGGCGGCGTTGCGTGCATTGAGGAAGTCGAGCAGATCCTCACGGATGCGAGCCCGGCTGCGCCACGCCTTGTCCGCGGGCGACGGAAGCTGGTTGAGGACGTTCTGCCGCACCCACGGCCCGGCTTTCTCGGGGTCGAACTCGGTGGACACGGCGTAGAACTCGCGGCCTTCCTCGTCGACCACACCGATCGACACGAGATCGATCGTCAGCCCGTCCTCGATGAACTCACAGTCGTAGAAGAACCGCACCGCAACACCCTAGGGGTTGCGGTCAGCTCGCCTTCGTCTCGGGCACCCGGTCGGACGGCTTGGCCTGCTCCGGCACGTTCGCGGCCTGTTCCTTGGCCTTCGCCGCGTAGACGTCGACGTACTCCTGACCGGAGAGCTCCATCAACGCGTACATGATCTCGTCGGTGATCGACCGCAGCACGAACCTGTCGCCGGACAGCCCCTCGTAACGGGAGAAGTCGAGCGGCTTGCCGATCTTGATGCGGATCGGGTGAGGCTTCCACATCCGCGAGCCGATGGGGTTCGCCTTGTCGGTGCCGAACATCGCCACGGGAATGACCGGCGCACCGGACTCCAGGGCGATCCACGCGACACCGACCTTGCCCTTGTAGAGGCGCGCGTCGGGCGAACGAGTGCCCTCGGGGTAGATGCCGAGCAGCTTGCCCTCACGCACGATCCGCACGCCGGTGTCGAGCGCACCCTGCGCGGCGGACGCGCTGGACCGGTCGATCGGCACCTGGCCGACGCCGGAGAAGAACCACTTCTGCAGTTTGCCCTTGATCCCCGTGCCGGTGAAGTACTCGATCTTGGCGGGGAAGGTCACGCGCCGCGACAGCATCAGCGGCAGGAAGAAGGAGTCGGACACGGCGAGGTGGTTGCTCGCCAGGATCGCGCCGCCCTCCTTCGGGATGTTCTCGGCGCCCTCGATGATCTTCGGCTGGAAGAACAGCCGGAGAAGAGGTCCCAGGAGGACGTGCTTCATGATCCAGTACAGCACAGCGGGAAGCGCCTCCCTAGACACCGAACCTTGATCCCGGTAGCCAGCCTACGGAGCCGACCGCACCTCACACAACGAGTCTCAAAGTAGTGCGTCACGGCCATGACTGAGCCGACTGCCGTAACCCGCAACACATCCCGCCCGTGCAACGATGAGGGGTCAAGAGGGTTGCGGCACATGGAGAGGCTCTGGATGAACGCCCGGCGCGACTCGACCGACGGCCCCGAGAACGTCGACGAGCTCTTTGCCGAGATCGTCGCGGGTCTCGAGCGGGACGGGGTCGGCAAAGACTGGCTCGACTTCGACGAGGCGGGCCCCGAGAGTGTGCACAGCGACCTCAAGTCACGCGACGACACGGCCGACGACACCACACCGGACGTCGTGGACGAGCCCGAACGCCGAGATCGGGACGACGAGGACCACTACGTGCCGCCGGAGCCGCCGCCGTTCCCGGTCCTGCGCGCCTCCACGCTCGCGGCACTCGGCCTGTTCGTGCTGGGCATCGTCCTGCTGGTCGCTCCCGGCCTCTTCGGACTGCAGTCGCGCATCGGCACCCCGTTGTCCCTCGTGGCGCTCTGCACCGGCGTCGGCTGGCTGATCCTGCGCATGCGCAACACCCCGCCGCCGGACTCGGGATGGGACGACGGCGCCCAGGTGTGACACGTCACGTCCCGTTCGGTAACGACGTGATAACGGCCACTCAAACCTTCAGATAACGATTCGGTCATGCTTTCGTGTCGGCATGGACCAGATGCAGCACCTGATGATGGCCCGCGCCATGGCGACCCTGGGCAAGAAGGACGCGGAGCGCGCCAAGCGCCGCCGTCCGCGCATCCTGCGCCTGCTCGGCCGCTGATCTCCGGCTCCACCCCGGCATTTCAGACGGAGTGTTCGCGGCGGGCGAACAATCCCCGACACGCCCGCCGCGACACTCATTTCCACGCCAAGCCTCACTAAGAGCGGCGACGGCGTAGCGCCTCCGGTGCATCGCGATCGCGCTCAGGCACCCGACGCTTCCCATGCCTTAGCAACGAGTCTTTTGCGGACGAAGTCAAAAGACTCATTGCTAAGACGCAGGTCAGCGGCATCGAACTAACTGATATATCGGTGTGTCAGGAGCGGCGGGCGCTGTTCTTGGCCATCGACGCGGCCATCTCGCGGGCCAGGGTCGCGGCGCCCACGATGCCTGCGTCGTCGCCGAGCTGCGCGGTGCGGATCCGGGCCAGCGGACGGTGGCCCGCGCCGGTCACCACGGAGGAGTAGCGCTCGCGGGCGTCGTCGAGGAACAGTGGCGCCGACTCCGACACCCCTCCCCCGATGACGATCACCTCGGGGTCGTAGACGTCCGCGACGAGCGCCAGGCCCTCGCCCAGCCAGCGGGCCAGGTCGGCCATCGCGCGCTTGGCGAGCGGGTCG
>NZ_VSRL01000304.1 GCF_012184385.1 Lentzea indica | reverse complement strand
TGCCTCAAAACCGGCACCCTCTACGACGAAACGACCGCCTGGTCCCATCACGTCACTTCCGCTGCGGCTTGACATCTACGCTCCTGGGATGTCTCTCAGGACTCGAAGGCGGTCGGCAGGTAGCGGTCGACGTTGTCCTTGGTGACGACCGGGGCGTAGAGCTGGACCTGACGAGGCACCTCCACCTCGACCAGGTCGCCGAGGCTCTTGTTCTGCACCGCGAGCCGCGCGAGCCGGATGCCGTCGGCGCCCTGGGTGGACGGGTAGATCACGGTCGCCTTGTGCGGGCCGTTGTCCGCCTTGATCTCACGCATCACGTTGGCCGATCCCGCGCCACCGACCATGAAGAACTCGCTGCGGCCGGAGTTCTTGATGGCGGCCGTGACGCCGACGCCCTGGTCGTCGTCGTGGTTCCAGATGGCGTCGATGCGGCGCGCGGCCTGCAGCAGGTTCGCCGCGGCTTTCTCGCCGCTCTCCACGGTGAACTCGGCCGCCACGCGGTTGCTGACCTTCAGCCCGCAGCCCGCCAGTGCCTCCGCGAAGCCCTTGCTGCGGTCCTGGGTCAGCGGCAGCGAGTCGATGCCGGCGATCTCCGCGACCACGGCGTCCGTCTTGCCCTTCAGCCGCTCGCAGACGTACGTGCCCGCGGACACGCCCATCCCGTAGTTGTCGCCCAGAACCGTGGACCGCGCGGCGAACGGGCTGTCGAACTGGCGGTCCACGTTGATCACGGTGATGCCGGCCTTCATGGCCTTGAGCGCGACCGGCGTGAGCGCCGCGCCGTCGAACGGCAGCAGCACGATCGCGTCCACCTTGTCGTTGATGAACGTCTCCACCTGGCTGATCTGGAGGTTGACGTCGTTGGTGCCCTCGACGGCGCGCAGCTCCACATCGGAGTACTTGCCCGCCTCCGCCTTGGCGGCGTTGCTGATCGCGGCCATCCAGCCGTGGTCGGCGGCCGGCGCGGAGAAGCCGATGACGACCTTCTTGCCCGGCTCGTCGTTGGCGACCCTCACACCACCCTGGTTGCCGCCACCCTGGTTCTGGGGCGTGTTGCCCGTGCACGCGGTGAGCGCGACACCGAGTGTCAGCGCGGCGATGAGGCGAGTGGTTCTCTTGTGTGGCATGACTTTCTGTCTCCTCGGGTGGCGGCGGTCGTGGTCGCGGCGTCAGGCACCGCTGCGTCTGGCCAGCCGCTGCTGGAGGAGAACGGCGACCACGATGATCGCGCCCTTCGCGACGGCCTGGGCGGAGATGGAGAGGTTGTTGAGGGTGAACACGTTCGACAGCGTCGTGAAGATCAGGACGCCGAAGACGGTGCCCGCGATCGTGCCGCGTCCACCGGACAGCAGCGTGCCGCCGATCACGACCGCGGCGATCGCGTCGAGCTCGTACAGCCCGCCGTGCGTCGCGCTGCCGGTCGTGGTGCGGGCGATGAGCATGACGGCGGCCAGCCCGCAGCACAGGCCGAGCAGCGTGTACAGCCAGACGGTGTGCCGCCGCACGTCGATGCCTGCCAGCCGCGCCGCCTCCGGGTTGCCGCCCACCGCGAACGTCCGGCGCCCGAACGTGGTGCGGTTGAGCAGCACCCACCCGGCAGCGGCGACCACCGCGAAGATCACCACGAGCACCGGTACCCCCAGCACCGATGCGTCGAAGAACGCGGCGAAGCCCGGCACGTTCACGATCTGCGTCTTGCGGTTGGAGATGATCTCGGCGAGACCACGGGCGGCCGCCAGGCTCGCCAGGGTCGCGATGAACGCCACGACCCGGCCGTAGGCGATGAGCGTGCCGTTGACCAGTCCGCACGCCCCGCCCACCACCAGCGCGGTGAACACGATGACGATCCAGTGCGTGTCGTTGGCAATCCCTTGGGTGGCAAGGGTTGTCGCCCACACCGACGACAGCGCGACGATCGCGCCCACCGACAGGTCGATCCCGCCGCCGGTGATCACGAACGTCATGCCGACGCTCACGACTCCAATCACCGCCGCGAGCCGCAGGATGGTGAGCAGGTTGTCGACGTCGGCGAACCGGTCGCCCGCGGTGACCACACCGCCCAGGCACAGCAGGACCAGTGCGACCACGAGACCGGTGTTGCGCCCGGCCGGGGAGGCGAGCAGCGCCGAGATACCGCGGCCGTTGTCCTTCACGACCGGAGTTCTTTCCCGCGCGGCCACGGCGGCGGTGTCCTCGCTCATGCGGCGTGCCCTTCCATGACCAGGTCGAGGACCCGGGACTCGTCGATCTCGTCGGCGGGACCGTCGTGGACCACCCGGCCCTCGCGCACCACCAGGACCCGGTCGGCCAGGCCCAGGACCTCCTCGACGTCGCTGGACACGACGACCACGGCCACGCCTCTGTCCGCCAGCTCGCGGATCAGCTCGTAGATCTCGCTGCGCGCGCCCACGTCCACGCCTCGGGTGGGTTCGTCCAGCAGCAGCACCCGGCACTCCCGCAACAGCCACCGCGCGAGCACGACCTTCTGCTGGTTGCCTCCGGACAGGCCACGCACCACGCGGTCGACGCCGACCGGCCGGACGTCCAGCGCCTCGGTGAGCCGGCTCGAGCGGGCGCGTTCGGCGCGGTCGTCCAGGAACCCGAACTTGGCGAACGACGACAGCGACGAGACGGTGATGTTGCGGTACACGGCCTGGTCCAGCAGCAGCCCCTGGCTCTTGCGCTCCTCAGGGCACAACCCCATCCCCGCACGCACGGCCGCGCCGACGCTCCCCCGCCGCAACCGCCTGCCATCGACCTCGACGGTGCCGTCGGCCGCTTTGCGCGCGCCGTAGACGGTCTCCAGGATCTCCGAACGGCCCGACCCGACGAGACCCGCGAGCCCGACCACCTCACCGGCGCGGACCGTGAGGTCCACGTCGCGGAAACGGTTCTTGTCGGCCAGTCCGCGCACCACCAGCACCTCCGGCGCGACAGGGTCGACCGGTTTCCTGTGCGGGAACACGTTGTCCAGGGCGCGCCCGGTCATCAACGCGATCAGTTCCGAGGTCTTGACCTCGCGTGCGGGCAGACCCGTCGCGACGGTGCGACCGTCCTTGAGCACGGTCACCCGGTCGCCGATCTCCCTGATCTCCGCCAGGCGGTGCGAGATGTAGACCACGGCCACGCCCTGGGCGGTGAGCTCCCTGATGACACCGAACAGGACCCGCACCTCGTCCGGGTCCAGCACGGCCGACGGCTCGTCCATGATCAGCAGCTGCCCGTCCAGCGACAGCGCCCGCGCCATGCTGACGACCTGCTGGTGGGCCACGGACAACCGGCCGACGTCGCGGTCGGGCCAGATCTCCGGGTGCCCCAGCCGGTCGAGCAACGCACGGGTCCTGCGACGCGCCTCCGCCCGCCGGGTGAAGCCCGCTGTGGACAGTTCGTGGCCGAGGAACACGTTGTCGGCCACCGACAAGCCCGCCACGAGGTCCAGCTCCTGGTAGATGGCGGCCACACCGCTGCGCATCGCGGCCGTCGGGTTGCCGAACGACACGACCTCGCCCCGCCAGCGGATCTCGCCCTCGTCCGGACGGTGCGCGCCGGACAGCACCTTGATCAACGTCGACTTGCCCGCGCCGTTCTGCCCGAGCAGGCAGTGAACCTCACCCGCGCGGACCTCGAAGTCCACGCCCTGCAGGGCCGTCACTCCGGGAAAGCGCTTCACGAGCCCGCGGACCGACAGCAGTGCCGCGGCCGGGGCCGTCATCCGGTCACTCCCGTCCACCGCAGAACACGCGCGCGACAACGCGCGGACGAGCTCACCATTGAGTCCTCCGGGCCCCGGCAACCGCTGTGCCAGCAGGAAATTCGGCCTTACGGACAATCAAACTAATGAGCCGTTTTTCACCTGGTCAAGGTTGTTGAGGTGGCACATATCGGCCAACTTTTCTCTTGACCAGGGGCGCATCACCTCAACCTCGTGGCGCTCTGCGGCAGTAGGGCCTCACCGCTTCTTCGGCCAGGGAATCAGCAGCATGAGACCGCCGCCGGCGCACAGCAGCCCGATCGTCGTCCACAGCTGCTGCCCCGTCATGAAGCTGCCCTCCAGATAGCCCAGTCCTTGGGCGGTCCACACCCCGCCGAGGAGGAGCAGCACGATCCCGAGTCCGGTCAACAGTTTTCTGCTCATGACGGAAGGCTACCGGGCGGCGTCACCTGCCCGAGTCCACAGTGGAGCGCTGATCGGCCCCGCCGGCCACCGCCCACCCCAGGGATGCGCGAGCACATGGTCACCTGCATCATCTGCACCATGCGCAGCTCACTGTTCAACCACGAAGAACGGTCCGTCGAGCCGGGAAGCTTCCAACTGCAGAACGAACGCATGCTCAAGGTGGACCTCACCGGCAGCGGCGGGTTCTTCTTCGCCAAGCAGGGATCGATGGTCGCCTACCAGGGGGACGTCGACTTCGCCTACGAAGGCAGCGGTGGCCTCGGCAAGATGTTCAAGAAGGCCTTCACCGGTGAAGGCATGTCACTGATGAAGGTGTCGGGCAGCGGAGACGTGTTCCTCGCCCAGGACGCCGACGAGATCTTCGTGCTGTACCTGGAGGACGAGGGCGTCACCGTGAACGGCAAGAACGTGCTTGCCTTCGACAGCACGCTCAAGTGGGACATCAACCGCACCGAAGGCGCGTCGATGCTCAGCGGCGGCCTGTTCAACACCACGTTCACGGGCACCGGAGCGCTGGCCATCACCGCCTACGGGACACCGGTCGTGCTGAACGTGGACGTGCCGACGTTCGTCGACATGCAGTCCGCCGTCCTGTGGTCGACCTCGCTGCAATCCTCGATCCGCAAGACGGCCAAGCTCGGTGCTGTCATCGGACGCGGCTCGGGCGAGGCGTATCAGCTCGCGCTGTCGGGTCAGGGCATCGTCGTCGTGCAGGCGTCGGAAGGTCACCCCGTACCGACTGCGTAGTAACGATCGAGTTGGACACACAGACAGAACTGCCCTGGGAGGGCCGACATGATCTCGGCCCTCCCAGGACAGTTCGGTACGAGGATCAGAACTTGCCCGCGGCCACGTCGGCGAGGGTCACGCGGGATGACTTGTAGTTCGCCACCCAGGGCTTGGACGGTTCCGCCGAGTCCTTGGCCGGGATGCCCTCGGAACGCATCGGCAGGCCGTTGTCGGCGTTGACGGTGAGGATGTGCGTGCTGCCGCCCCCCTGAATGGCGGGGCTCGCGGTGAGGGCCAGGGCGGCCTGGCCGTCGATGTCGGTCGTGCCGACGGTCACGTCCTTCATGGTCGCGAGCAGCTTCAGCACACCCGCGCGGACCTCCGCGTTGGCGGCGCCGATGAACAGCGCGTGCGTGGCGCTGCTCCACAGGTGGTTGCCGATGAGGTTCTCCAGGTCCTTGCCCGTCGGGCGCGGCCTGGGGTCGGGAACCTTCTTGCCGTGCTTGCGGAACTGCTCCGCGATCTCCGCCTGGGCCTGCGCCCACGCCTTGTCCGCCTCGGCGGGGCTCAGACCGACTCCCAGGGCGTTGCCCGCGGCGGTGAGCATCGCGACCCTGGCCTTCTCCACGTCGCCGTTCGCGGCGAGGCGGGCCGCCGCCATCACCTTCGCGTCGTACGGCGTGGCATTCTCGGCGGCACCCTTGGCGACCGAGGCCGCGAGGCTCTGCGGCGAGTCGCCGCGGAAGACCTGGCCCTTGTCGGTGTAGACGGTGTAGTAGAGGTTCGGTGTGCCGTCCGGCGCGAACTTCGTGTTGATGATCAGCGACGCTTCTCCTGGCTGCGTGCCGGCCGCCTTGACCGCAGAGGCCAGCTTCACCAGCGGTGACTCGACCACCTGAGGCGACTCGACCGCCTGCGGGGCCGCGTCGGAGTGGCCGGCCGGGACGGTGCCGCCCGTCGTACCAATCACCACAGCCGCCGCGACGGCCGCCGCGCCCACGGCCGCGACACTGACCTTGGGCCAGGACAACCACCGCTTCGGCCGCACGACCGTGCTCGCGGGTTCCGCCATCGCCGTCTGCAGCGGCCGTGCGAGCACGGTCGTAGGACTCGGGACTCGGGGACGGCACTTCACTCAGCTTCTTCATCAGATCCATTTCATCCATGGGTTGTCTTTTCACGTTGTCGGGACTCGCAGTAACGCGGCCACCTCGGGGGCCTCACGCAACGCCTTGCGCGCCTGGTGCAACAGGCGGCGGGCCGTGCCGGCGGGAATGTCGAGCACCCGCCCGGCCTCGGCGACGGTCAGGTCTTCCCAAGCGACCAGGCCCAGCACTTCTCGCTCTTCCGGTTTGAGCCGAGCCAGTGCCCTTCGCAGCAGTGCCTGCGTGTCCACGCGGGCGTCCACCGCCGGCCAGGGATCCCAGTCGCTGGCCACGCCGGTCAGGTCCGACGCCGGCACTTCGGCCGGTTCGGACCGCCAGTGCCGTCGCAGCCTGTTCAGTGCGACGCCGTACAGCCAAGGCCGGGCTTCGGGATACGAACTGTCATAGGTCGCACGGGATTCGTAAGCCGCCACCCACACATCGCCGAGCACGTCCTCGGCCGCCTGACGCCCCACTCTGCGCGCGAGGTAGTTCCCGATCGCGGTCTCGTGGCGGCTGATCACTTCGACGAAGGCATCGGTGTCTCCGCGCAGCGATCTGCCGATCAGTTCCGCGTCTGACGACATGAAGCTCCTCGGGGTTCGCTCAGCCCTTGCACCCCGTCTTTGCCAACGCGCGCCCAAAGCGTTCAGGTTGCTTCGCCTCGGGGCGAACGCCGCTGGTCAGCACGTGTCGGGCAGCTGGACGAACGAGGAGTCGGCCAGGCGGAAACCGCGCTGGCGCAACCGGTGCGGGAGTCGTGCGACGGGCGAAGTCCGCTACCGGTAATGCGGCCAGTGCGCCGGGCTTCAGCCCGGTGGTGAAGGCCCGCGCGGGAGGCCGGTCACGGCTGGGCGTGTCCTAGACCGGCCGGTTTGCTGCTCGATGTACTGGCGCAGTACGGAGATCGGGGCGCCGCCGACCGAACCGGCGAAGTAGGAGCCCGACCACAGGCGTTGTGCCCGCCAGTAGTGGCGGGCGAGTTCGGGGAACTCCTGCCGGATCCGGCGGGAGGAGACGCCCTTGAGGGAGTTGACCAGCTTCGAGATCGCGACCTTGGGCGGAAGTTCACCAGCAGGTGCACGTGGTTGTTGTCGCCGTTGAACTCGCCAGCTCGGTGTCGAAGTCGGCGCAGGCCGCCCGCGTGATCTTTTCCAGCCGGGCCAGGTACCAGCCGATGACTACCCTGCGCCACTGGTCTGTCACGGGAACCATAGGGTGGTGTCGTGCAGCTGCGGTACAACTTCCGCGTCTATCCGGCGCCCGCCCAGCGGCAGGCGTTGGCGCGGGCGTTCGGGTGTGCGCGGGTGGTGTTCAACGACGGCCTGCGCGCACGGCAGGACGCCCGCGAGGCCGGGCTGCCCTACGTTTCGGACGGGGAGCTGTCCAAGCAGGTCATCACCGGGGCCAAGGCGACGCCGCAACGGGCGTGGCTGGGTGAGGTGTCGGCGGTGGTGTTGCAGCAGGCGCTGGCGGATCTGAACACCGCGTACCGCAACTTTTTCGCCTCGGTCACGGGTAAACGCAAGGGCCGCAAGGTGGCGCCGCCCCGGTTCCGGTCCCGCAAGGACAACCGGCAGGCCATCCGGTTCACCCGCAACGCCCGGTTCGCGGTGCTGGGCAACGGACGGTTGCGGTTGCCGAAGATCGGCGACCTGGACGTGCGCTGGTCCCGTGACCTGCCCGCTGAACCGTCCTCGGTGACGATCGTGAAGGACGCGGCCGGCCGGTACTTCGCCTCGTTCGTCGTCACGACAGAGCGGGACGAGACACTGCCGACGGCCGAGTCCGAGGTCGGTGTCGACCTGGGCCTGACGCATTTCGCGGTGCTCTCGGACGGCACGAAGGTGGCCGCGCCGAAGTTCCTGCGCCAGGCGGCACGCAGGCTGGCGCGGTTGCAGAAGTCGCTGAGCCGCAAGGTCAAGGGCTCCAACAACCGCAGGAAGGCCGTCATCAAGGTCGCCCGCGCGCACGCGAGGGTGGCCGACACGCGGCGGGACTGGCAGCACAAGCTGTCCACGGCGATCATCCGCGACAACCAAGCGGTGTACGTCGAGGACCTGTGCGTGGCCGGTCTGGGCCGCACCAGGCTCGCGAAGTCCGTGCACGACGCCGGGTGGGCCGGCTTCACCGGCATGCTGGAGTACAAGGCGGCCCGGTACGGGCGTGTCTTCGCCCGGATCGACCGGTGGCTGCCGACCTCGCAAACCTGCTCGGAGTGCGGACGGATCGACGGGCCGAAGCCGTTGTCCGTGCGGTCGTGGACGTGCCCGTGCGGCAGCGTCCATGACCGGGACATCAACGCCGCCAGGAACGTGTTGGCCGCCGGCCAGGCGGACAACTCAAACGACCGTGGAGCGCAGGTAAGACCAGCATCCGTGCCGGCACCGCGCCGCGAAGCGGTAACCCACCCGGACGCCGCGTGTTCCACGCGCAGCGTGGAGGGAATCTCCGTCCTTTAGGCCGGAGAGGATGTCAAACCCGCGCCGAGGTCGTGAGGCCGGCGGCGTCCGCTCGCGCGGCGGCGATCGTCCGCTGGTCGGCGCCGCACACGCGCAAGCACGCTTCGGCGATGGCGTGGCAGTCCGACGTGTCGGGCACGCGGGTTCGCCTTTGGTGGATCACGACTTCGACGAGCTGGATCAGCATTTCTCCCCGGCGCGCGGCCGCGGCCGACGCCGGATCCTCGCCGGCCACCTTCGCCCCGAGACGGGCATAGGTGTCCTGGAGCTCCGCGCGGTCCTCGCGGAACATGTCGTAGCGCCCAAGTTGTACTTCGGGCAGCAGATAAAGCATTCCGATGTTGTGAGGCGCCGTTGCGAGTGTGTGCGCGTCGGCCATCGCGAGTGCGTAGAGCGCTGCCTCCGGTGCGGCGTCCTCCAGGGCACGAGCCGTGTCCAGGCTGGGCCGCACGGAGGTGCAGAGCAGCTCCAGGAGGATGTCGTCCTTGCCTGCGAAGTGGTAGTAGAGGGAGGCCTGCCTGATCCCGACCCTGTCGGCGATGGCACGGGTGGAGGTCGCCGAGAACCCCTGGTCGACGAAGAGCGCGGCTGCCGCTTCGAGGATCTGTTCGCGTGGCGACCGGTCACCACTCTCGTCGGGTGCGTGGCGCGGGCGGCCGGGGCGGGGGCGAGTCACCAGAGCCTCCGGTGGAAGCCCTGGCCTTCAGACCAGTGAGGAATCCGGGCTCCGCCGGGAGTGTCCCGGCGGAGCCGGGGCGGTCCAAGCACGCAGTGCGCGGGCCGGCAGTCCTGCGTCGTGGTCGTCACGGTGCTCCCGGTAGGTTGTGTGTCGTGCGGACGGCGTACAGGTGCCGGGCTTACCCGACCTCCGAGCAGGCTGCGGTGTTGAACCGCACGTTCGGGTGTGTGCGTCTGGTGTGGAACAAGACCTTGAGCGAGCGGAATCGCCGCTATCGTGCCGAGGGGATGCGTACGTCGTATCGGCAGACCGATGCGGCGCTGACCGAGTGGAAACGCACCGGGGAACTCGCGTTTCTGTCGGAGGTATCCTGTGTGCCGTTGCAGCAGACGCTGCGCCACCAGCACACCGCGTTTGCGAACTTCTTCGCCGGGCGCGCTCGCGTTCCGAAGTTCAAGTCCCGCACCGGGCGGCAGAGCGCGCACTACACCCGCTCGGCGTTCCGGATGCGCGAGGGTGTGCTGATGCTGGCCAAGACCAGCGCACCGCTGCGGTTCGTGTGGTCGTTCGGCGACGTGGACGTGGCCGCGCTGAATCCGACGATGGTGGTGGTGTCGCGTGAGCCGGACGGCCGCTGGTACGTGACTTTTGCCGTGGAC
>NZ_VSRL01000303.1 GCF_012184385.1 Lentzea indica | reverse complement strand
GGTGATTGCCCTGAGCTGGGGCAGGACGGAGCCGGGCGCCCTTCCGCCCCCGCGGCCAGCAGCACCGCCCCGGCCGCGACCGCCTGGCCCACGCACGTCGTCGCGACCGGCGCCTTGATGTAGCGCATCGTGTCGTACAACGCGAGCATCGCCGACGGGTCACCGCCCTCGCAGTTGATGTAGAGGTTGATCTCCAGGTCCGGGTTGTCCGCCTCCAGGTGGAACAGCTGCGCGATCAACGCGTTGGCGACCCCGGAGTCGATCCCGGTGCCGAGGTAGACGATCCGCTCGGACAGCAGGTGCGAGTAGACGTCCATGACCCGCTCGCCACGCACGTCGCGCGTGATGACGTTGGGAATGGTGTAACTGCTCATGCGACAGCTCCCGAGTGCAGTCCCAGCTTGTGCGTGCGGACAGGTACGACCTGGGCCAGGTCGCTGACAACGTGGTCGATGAACCCGTACTCCTGCGCCTGCGCCGTGGTGAACCACCGGTCGTGCAGCGAGTCGGTGAAGATCCGGTCGAACGGCTGCCCCGTGTCCTCCGCGATCAGCCCGAGCACGGTGTCCCTGGTGTGCCGCAGGTCGTCCGCCTGCACCTCCACCTCGACCGCCGAACCCCCGATGCCCGCACTCCCCTGGTGCATCAGGATCCGCGCGTGCGGCAACGCGAACCGCTTGCCCGGGGTGCCCGCGGACAGCAGGAACTGCCCCGCGCTGCAAGCCAGTCCCAGCGCCAGCGTCGCCACGTCGCACGGCACCAGCCGCATCACGTCGCGGATGGCCAGCATCGAGGGCACCGAACCACCCGGCGAATGGATCCACAACGCGATGTCCTGCCGCGGATCCTCGCTCGCCAGCGACAGCATCTGGGTCGCCAGCACGGTCCCGTTGTCGTCGTCGAGCGCGCCGTCGAGAATCAGCACCCGCTGACCGAAGAACCGTTCCCGCAGCCCAGGGCTGAACAGCTTCTCGTTGTTCGTCATGGCACCGACGATGCCGGTCCGCCCAGAAGGTTCGCCGCTTTCTCTGCTGTGAGCAGATCAGCTGTCAGCAGGCCTCAGACGGCGAGCACCCGTTGGTAAGTGGGTGGAATCGGATCGTCGAACGGATCGGTGACCGGCTCCCCATCCGCCTCGATCCAGGCGTGGAACGATTGCGGATCAGTGGCGACGCCAAGGCACCACTGCACTGAGCCGCCGCGGAACGCCGCGGTCAGCGCGGCAGTCAACGAGAGTTCGAGGCACGCCACCCGCCCGGGATGAAACCTGCTGACGCGCTTTGCCGCCGCAAGTGCTTGTAGCGCTTCAGGTTTCGTCGCCGTTCGTTTGGCCAGCCCGCGCTTGACGAACTTGAAGGCCTTGACCGTCATCCGGAACGGCAACCTCAACAGCAGCAGTGCCAACGGCAACGCCACTGCCGCCATCAGTTTTGGTTTCAGTGACACCGGACTGCGGGGCGCGAGCGCGATAGGAACCCCACCGCTACCTCGTTCGAGGTTGTCCGGTTCCAGCAGACCTCGCTCCACCAGCGCCGACAGGAGTTTCTCAGCGTCCAGGCGAATCTGCCCCTGCGGCACCTCCGGGTACCGGCTCGCGAAAACCTCGACGGCGGCGTCGACACCGTGGGCGCGGATCGCGGAGAAGAGCTCGTTCCCAGTCCGGTTCAACTTGTGCCACTGGCCGCTCGTCACGTTCAGGAGGATGACGCTCCCGTCGTCTTCCGCTGTCATGTGCACCGAGTCAGGAACCACGAAACGTGTCATGTCGAAGCCACTTCTCCCGCGTTCGCGCGAAGCCACACTTCAACGGCAAGAACCTGGTTGAGCGCGCCCCATGGCACGCGTAGCCCGTTCACCGCGTCCTCGATCGTCTGAAGGACAGGTACCGGGTCTATCAGTCCGAAGTCCGCCGCCGCCGAGTCGGCCAGGAGTTTCCGCAGACAGGGTGCTGCACGCCGAAGTCCTTGGTAGGCCTCCCGGCTGTAGTCGCCCTTGGTCTCTCTGGACAGGACACGATCAGGAACGAGGCCTGCCAGCGCCTTCTTCAGCAACGGCTTCGCCACGGTCGGGTCCGCACGCCGATGCGCCGGGATCGTCGTGGCCGCACGTACAACGGCCGTGTCGAGGAACGGGGCGTGAACGGCGACTCCGACCTCGTCACCGGCTTCGCGGAGAACTCGCTGAGCGAACCCGTGCAAGCGCAGTTGGCTGAGCACGGCGAACTCGGCAGAGTCCACATCGGACTCCTGATCGGCCGCAAAACGGGCCTGAGCAGCCAGCAGGTGCCGGGTCGAGCGCGTGAACCAGTGCACTTGCGGCAGGTCCCAGCGTGCGATGACCGAGACCTCCCAAGACATGTCATCGACCAGACGGCCACGTTCCAGGGTGTCGGCGAGCCGGAGCAATGCACGCCGACGCCCCAAACCGGCCATGACCACCGCCCGCCTGAACACGCTCAAGGGAGACCGGTTGCGCAACCGCGCCCAGGCAAAGCAGTGCCGCCAAAGCGTCGCGAGATCACCCCGGCGAGCGAGGTCGATGAAGTACGCGCCGGGAGCCCACAGCACGGCATCACCTCCCTCGCCCACCAGATGAACGTCGGCACCGAGCGCGGCCGCGGCAGACAAGCGAAGGCGGGCCGGACCGCAGGCGATCGAAGCCGGATGCGGCTCATCCCCCATCGACACCAGCTCCTGGTAAGGGAGGTGCTCAGCCGAAACTTTGACGACCTGCTGATCGAATCGCGGTTCGGAACGGACGTATCGCTCTGCCCGTTCTACGTCGTCGAGGACCGGAGACTCCGGGTTGTAGTGGGTGAACACCGGAAGTTCGGCCACGTCGTCCAGGGCGAGGTAGGCCAGCGAAGTCGAGTCGAGACCGCCGCTGAGGTCGGAAACCAGTCGTCGTGCGGAAAGTGCGCGGGCCCGCACTGCGGCTGTAAGCGACTCTTGAAGCATTTCAGCCGCATCTGCCGCGCTCAGATCAGGGTCGACGCGCAGCGGAGCGAAAGGACGCTCATCAAGCTGGCCGTCTTTGACACGGAGCGCGTGACCTTCACGAACCCGCCGGACCTCCTGGTACAGGGAGCGATTCTCGAGCATGCCGGTGCTGTCGAGGCACGCCAGGCGGGTGGCGAGATAGCCCCTGTCGATGTCGACGCCGAGATCACTCGCCTTCGTGCTGTATCGGCCAGAACGGTCGTAGAAGAGGGGAAACTGACCTACCGGGTCAGCAAAGAGAGTGATCTCACCTGCCTGCTCCAAAGCCGCAGAGTAGCAGCCGACCTGTTCGGTGATGCGATGATGCTCGCCAGATCCCAAGTAATCGACAAGGCCTTGGGCAAGCGCGTGATCTTCAGCAAAGCATTGGCCAAAAATCTCCAAAGAGCCGACAGAATCAGTAGCTGAGATTCTATTGGTAGCCCTGTCCGATGGAATCATTGGAACCGCTTCCACTCCCGAAAGTGACGTCGAACACCGACCCCAGATCGAACAGGACTGGCGGCTCGTACCCCTTCTCCGCCGCAACTCCGTCGACGTCGTCATCGCTCACGTACAGCCTCTTCCCACGTGGTTCCCAGGTGACAACAGAGGCGTAAGGCTACTCGCCCTGAAGATCAACACGAACCATCCCGG
Source organism: Lentzea indica (assembly GCF_012184385.1). GTDB lineage: Bacteria > Actinomycetota > Actinomycetes > Mycobacteriales > Pseudonocardiaceae > Lentzea > Lentzea indica. The sequence goes on along the minus strand of NZ_VSRL01000303.1, from coordinate 6,262 downwards.
ACAACAACGCGAGTCTGCCCCGGAAGGTCGTCTCGAGCCTGTGAAAACGCACGCATGGCGGCTTCCAACTGATGCCCTGACCGCCGCTACCATGGCATGGCCCTTCAAATCGAAGCTGAGGGCGGGAGGCCACCGAGTGCCCAGTGGCGGCAGGCATGCCCGAAGCCTGATCTGGGGTCGGCCGTCGGACGCTCTCCGTGGCCACAACCGCAGGCGTGTCATCCGCGCGATCATGGTCGCTCCCAGCACCCAGGTGAACCTCGCCAAGTTCACCAGCCTCTCCCAGGCGACCGTCTCCGGAATCGTGCAGGAACTGCAGCGGAACGGCGTGGTCGTGGTCGACGGCAACGACAGCGAACGCGGGAAGAAGATCAGCCTCACCTCCGTGCGTGGCGTGGCCATCGGCGTCGAGGTCAGCTACGACACGATCACCGTTGCCGCGCGCCGCGTGGACGGCCCGCGCGTCGAGGTGGACAGGTCCAGTCGCGGCGCGGAACACGGCAGTCAGGCGTGGATACGCGAGTGCGTGCAGCTGATCAAGGACGTCGTCCGGCGAACAGGTCTGGACGAAACCGACGTCGTCTCGATCGGGCTGGGCATCCCCGCCGCGGTCGAACCGCGCACAGGAACGATCTCCCAGGTCGCGTGGGCGCTCGACTGGGAACAGGGCATGGATCCCGCCGCACGCCTGCAGGAGCACTTTCCCGACGTGCCGGTCATCATGGACAACGAAGCCAATCTCGCAGCATACGGCGAGTACCTCTACGGAGCGGGCCGCGGCACCGAGACCATGCTGTTCGTGAAGTCGTCGACCAGCGTCAGCGCCGGACTGATCATCAGCGGGCTGATCTACCGCGGCAGGCACGGTCTCGCCAGCGAGATCGGACACCTCGTGATGGATCCGCAGGGTGTCGTCTGCCAATGCGGCAACCGCGGATGTCTCGAGACCGTGGTGGGAGGTGCGCGCCTGGTCGAGCAGGTCCGGCGGGCCTACATCGGCTATCGCGTGGACCTGCCCACAAGCCTCGCGAACGTCGTCGAAAGAGCGAAGAGCGGGGACCTGCTGTGCCGCCGGGTGCTCCAGGACGCCGGCCGCGGAATCGGAGTCGCGCTGGCCAGAACGTGCAACCTGCTCAACCCGGAGAAGGTCTTCATCGGCGGCGAGCTCGGCCGCGCGGCTGATCTCCTGATCGAACCGGCGGTCCAGACGATGCGCCTGCACTCGCTCGGCGGCATGTTCAACTACGTCGCGCCGATGAGCGTGGAAGCCTCCGAACTCGGCCTGCAGGCAGGCGCGCAGGGCGCGCTCGCGTTCGCGCTGAACGTGGACCACGTCCAGCCGAGCTGAAGCACCCGAGTCTTTGATTTTCCGGCGATCAACGATCACGTCAAACAATCACCCCTTTCCCAAAGAATTCGTTGTTGCTTTTCCCTCACGAATTTAGTCTTGTCCTGGCGCCACCGTTCACGCCACAAGCCGATTCACAAGGGGCCCACCATGACCACCTCGCCGGACAGGTCCTGTCGATCCTCAGGCCGATGGGACCACACCAACCACTCCATCCTGTTCCTCGAAATCGCTTCGCTGGACGGCCAGGGCGGGACCGAAAGCGACCGCCAAGTGGCTCGGGCGCCGCTGCACAGGGTGCTGCGCACCGCCTTCGCGGAGTCGGACATCTCCTGGGAAAGCTGCCGCCACACCGAACGGAGGGAGGGCGTGCTCGTCGTCGTTCCGCCCAGCGTCGCCACGTCGACGATCGTCGACCGCCTGATCTCCCACCTCGAGGCCGGCATCCGGCGGTACAACCGCGAAGCCGCTCCCCTGCGGATCCAGCTCCGGGCTTCGCTGCACGTCGGCCCCGTCACCGTGAGCGCGGAAGGGCTGTCCGGACGGTCGATCGCCACGGCGTCCCGGCTCCTGAACGCACCGGCGCTGATGAACCACCTCGCCAGGACCGACGCCGACCTCGCGGTGATGGTGTCCTCGCAGGTCTACGAAACCGTCATCCGGCACGCCTCGGGATTCGCCGACCCGACCCGGTACGAGGAGGTCGTGGTCCTCACCGAGGAATCCGAGGCGCCCGCGTGGTTGTGCGCGGCGGAGACCCGGAGCTCCTCGACGCGGCCGCGCTATGCGCCGAGATGAGCCGGCACGTACTCGTTCGCCGGGCGGCCGGGCACATTGACGTCGACGGCGAACAGCGCGCCGTCGTGCAGGGTTGGGCGGCGCAGTCCGTACTTGGCCGTGGTGATGAAGAGGCGGGCCATGTCCGGGCCGCCGAGGCAGACGCTGGTGGGCTGACGGGCGGGCAGGCGGACCTCCTGGTCCAGTCGGCCGTCCTGGCGGTAGCGGCGCACGACGGAGGCACCCCAGAACGCGATCCACACGTTGCCCGCCACGTCGGTGGTCATGCCGTCCGGGGTGTGGTGCGGCGTGTGCAGGAAGACGCGGCGGGTGCCGAGTTCGCCGTCACGGCCGACGTCGAAGCGGTGGACGACGCCTTGGGCGCTGTCGGCGAGGTACATGAGCTTGCCGTCGTGGGAGAAAGCCGGGCCGTTCGGGATCGTCAGTCCTTTGAGGACGGGAGAGTCCGAGCCCAGGCGGTGCAGGGCGCCGGTGCCGGGTTCGGTGTCCTGGGCCATGGTCGTCACCCAGAAGCGGCCGGACGGGTCGGCCACGGCGTCGTTCACGCGCATGCCGACGCCCGCGAAGGATTCCTGCTGCGGGCCGCCCAGCAGGCCCGCGCCCGTGCCGAAGGCCGCCATCAGCTCGTCGCTGTCCCGCACGGGCGCGACCGCGCCCACGGGGACCGGGAGCTGGGCGATCTCCTTGAACGGGGCGGGCACGTCGCCTCGGGTTTCCAGGACGCGGTCCGCCAGGAGATCCACGACGACCAGGCGGCCGTTGATCCAGCGGGCGCCTTCGCCGAGTTCGAGCTGGTCGAAGTTCCACTGCGTCAGCGTCATCGGACGGTGCTCCCTGATTGCAGGTCCAGCAGATCCCGGAACGGCCCGGCGGCACGGAACGCACCCATGGTCTCGCCCAGGGTCAGCACATCGGTCATGCCGTTCCTTCCACGTGAGCGGTGAGGGTGAGGCGCCACCGCACGGTTCCCGACGCGGGCACGATCGCCACGGGACGAGTGCGATCATCGCGGTCGAAGGTGCGGCCGAGCATGGGTTCCACGCCGACGCTGCGGTACGGGTCGCCTTCCGGCCAGCCGCGCAGGTTGCGCCACAAGGCGATGGAGACGGGCTGGCCCGCACACTCGACGTACAGGTCGAGCTGGTGTTCTCCGTCCACCACGCGGATCTGGCCGCGCTCCACCACGGCACCGACCGCCGTACCGTCGTCCGGGCCGAGCTCGGCAAGGCCGGCGGGCCAGTCACGTGGCACCGGTGTCGGATCGGTGATCAGCACCGGAGTGCCGGCGGGTGCGACGAGACGGGCGGACGGGCTGAGATCGAGCAGTGCGTGCGCTGCCCACACGAACCGGTAGCCGGGCTCGGCGGTCAGTTCGTAGTCCGCGACGACCGCGCCGTCTTGCGAACCGATGCTCCGGCGGAGCGAGAAATCAGGACAGTCCACACCGGTTTCGTGCCACGGCCTGCTCCAGGCGTCGCCGTGATCAGGCGTGCCGCGGACGGTCGGCACGCACTCCTCCAGGCCGCCCACGTCGACGAACGGGGCACCTGGCGTCACGTCGAAGCGAGCCGGATCCGCGCGATGCCACAGCCACTCGCGATGGGCTGTGCGGAGCGAGATCCAGCGGCCACCGAGGGCGTGATCGACCTCGGCGTACAGCGGCACAGCCCTGGTGACCTGCACGGTTCGTTCCTGACATGATCGAGTTCGTGGTTAATTACTAATTTATCTTGCCACGCTCGACCGCAGGGACCAACAGTCAGCTCGTCGTGCAGGCCGTCCCGTTGAGCGTGAACGACCTGGGAGCCGTGTTCTTGTCGCGGATGGACCCGAGAAACCCGATCGACACCTCACCGCCCGGCGCGATCGTTGCCGTGTAGGAGACGTTGGTCGCGCTGACGGTCGCACCGCGCTGCGACGGGGACGCGTTCCACATGTGCTTCACGGTTTGCCCGTCACCGAAGGACCACTGCAACGTCCATCCGTTGATCGCCGCGCGGCCGGTGTTCCTGATCGTGATGCCGCCCTGGAATCCGCCGGGCCACTGCCCGCTGATCCGATACGCGACCGTGCACGGCGGTGCAGGGGGAGGCGGCGGAGGTGGCGGAGGAGTGGTGGTCACGACAACCGGAGGCGGGGTGGTCACCGCCGGCTTCGGCGGCTGGACGCGTTTCGGAGGCGTCGTGGTCGTGGTCGTCACGTCCACACCATTGCAAGGAAGCCCCCACAAACCACGGTCTTCGCGCGCCGCAACGACTTCCGCCTCAGCGAGGGCACCGGCCGCGGCCTGCGCACGCAGAACGCCCTCCTGAACGGCGAGCAGCGCGTAGTCGGTGCCGTCCTCAAGCCACAGGTTCACTTCGCCGGGGATCACGGACGTGATCCGAACAGGCCGCGCCAGCAAGGTCTTCGTCGCGAAAGCGATCGCGGCGGCGGCCCAGCACTCCGCGGGCGGGGCGAGCAGTGAGATCCGGACACGGTTGCCACCGTCGAGCACAACCGTACGGCCGTCGATCACCTCACGCACCAACACAGGCACGTTCTCCTGCACCTCCGTGACCAACGTGGGCGGCCGTGTCTGCACACGGTTGCTCACAGGAGGTGCCGGACTCTCCGCCGTGCACGCGCACGTGAGGAGAACCATGAGAACTGACAAGGACTTCCGCACCACAAGGGCTCCCGACGCGGTCGTTGAAACTTTGACGACCGTAGCGCCCCAAGGACTCCGTGCACTCCGCCGTTCGGCCTTGATCAACTACGCGGACGGGACGGCATCCGCGCCGCCGGTCGCCTGAGACCATTTCACCGACCAGTGAGGCATAATGGCAATGTGCCACGCCCCAAGCATGTTCCCGCCGACGATCTGGTGTTGCCCGACGCGCTGGCGCCGGACCGCCCCAAGGGCGACCAACTCAGGGAGATTCTGGAGAACATCGCCACGGATGCGGGGCCAGGAAGGCTGATCCCGTCAGAAAGATTCTTCGCCGAGCATTATCAGATATCCAGGAGCACGGTCCGGCTGGTGATCAACCGGCTGGTGGCGGACGGACTGCTGTACCGCCAGCACGGCAACGCCACCTTCACCGCGGAGCGTCCGCCCAGGCAGATCGACATGCTCACGTCCTTCACCGAGGACATCAGGTCGCGCGGCGCGGTGCCGGGGACAAAGGTGCTGCTGGCCCTCGTGGAATCCGCGGGAGCTCAGATCGCGGGTCGCCTGAACATTCCTCCTGGCGCACCGGTGTTCCGGCTGGAACGGCTTCGTTTCGTCGATGACGAACCACTCGCACTGGAACGCACAAATCTCTCGCTCGACCTTTTCCCCGGTATCGACGAATACGACTGGGCCGCGCAATCGCTGCACAAGACGCTCGAAGAGCGGTTCGGCGTGGTGCCGGAGTGGAATGACACGGCCATCAGCGCCGAACTGCCGCAGTCTCAGGACGCCGCGCTGCTGGAGATCGAGCCGAGCCAGCCGTGCCTCGTGCTCAGCGGCACGTTGCACGCGTCGGACGGCCGGGTGATCGAGGCGGGACGTTCGCTCTACCGCGCCGACCGCTACACCGTCTTCACCACCGCACGCCGGTCCCGGTGAGCGTGTAGCAGTTCGACGCAGCGGTCCACCACCACGTCCGCGGCGCCCTGTTCCACCAATGCGATGTAGGACTCGTAGAGCCCGTCGCGGTAGGCGTCGTGGTCGGGCAGGTAGCCGAGGTAGCCGTCGGTGTAGCCGATCACCCGCGTGTGCGCGAACGGGCTGGCCGCCCTGATGCGCAGACCGATCGAGGCGAACAGCTCGAAAGGTGTGTGCAGCCAGGCGATGTCGCCCAGCGACACGACGGTGATCGGCACCTCAGCGTCACCGTGCAGGCCCGCCGCGGCCAGGGTGGTGAGCATCAGCGTTCCCTCGTACCGGGTGCGCGCGATGCGGAGGGCGGGGTCGTTCTCCGCGCCGGACAACATCTTCCGCCACCCGTGTTCCGCACCCTCGCGCAGCCGCCGGCACTCGGCGAGCGACGGCAGCCGCGCGGTGGGGCAGTCGCAGCACCGTCCGCGTCAGCCGGATCGGGCCCTCGACCGGCTGGCCGAACGGCAGCAAACGCGTGATCGACTCGG
>NZ_VSRL01000302.1 GCF_012184385.1 Lentzea indica | reverse complement strand
ACTGACTGCCGCGATCTGGCACAACCGCGCCACCGGCCAGCCCGTCACCCGATCCCTGATCGCATACGACCACTGATCAGTTAGGACTTACTCGTCTAGTTGTCGGGGCCGGTAAGGCGGCGCTTGTGCCGCCCGAGAGAGTGCCGCTGTGCCAACGCTTGATCATCTCTCTGGCGGGGCGCCGCTGGCCGAGCGGTTCGAGCTCGCGTACGCCGATGTAGGCGGGGGGCAGCGTGTTCCGCTGACCGAGGCCCCAGTCGAGGCCTTCGAGGTCGCGTTCGGGGAGTGGGCACGTCGTGAACTCAGCGGGTGTTCCGACCTGGAGGGACCGTTCCCGGCTGCCGGTGCTTGTTGGTAGAATGATCGGGTTCGTCGCTTGAGGCGAGGGTTTCCTCGGGCTGGGTTCCATCCATGCGTACCTGATCGCGATAGCGATCATCCTGCTTTTCACTCACGTCGCCTCCTACATCAGTCTCAAGTGGGCAGACAGTGAGCGTCGAGGAGGTGGTCACATGACGCTTTTCATGAGCGTTGCACTCCTGACCGTGTCGGGAGTCGGATCGAACTGGGTAGCGTCAGCGCTGCCATCCTGGCCTGAAGCGACGAACACTGGGCTTGTCCCTCCGACTGCTGCCGTGTGATCCGTTTCCCGGCACGTCGTCGCCCGTTCGGGTCGCTGCGGTGACGTCACGCAAATCTTCGGAAGGCGGGTCGCCGGCAACGTGTCGGCCGCGATGGAGCGGAACGCGTGACGTATCCCGTGTTGTGGGGTAGCAGGCTGTTACTGCTAGCCTCCCGATCATGACTTCCTGTGTTCAGATGAACACGGGATCAGTCCCGGGTTTGAGTGTTGGAATTGTGGTACCAGGTGGGGTGCTCGGGCGCGCCGCCCTTGGAGGCCACCACCGCGTAGCTGCCGTCGTGCTCCACGCGCATGACGGGGGTGTAGCGCAGCTTGCCGCTCTTCGCGCCACGCACGGTCAGCAGCACGATCGGCTTGCCGAGGACCTTGATGCCCTCGGTGGTCCCGGTTTCCAGGATCTTCTTCGTCTGGTTCTGCACCCAGTCGGTGGGGCTGAGCTCCACGGTGACGTCTGCCATGCCCACGATCAACATTTCCCGGGCCGCTCTCATTCCCCGGCGGGTGGTCGGCGTGCGGCGACGGTTCGGCAACCCGGCGCACGTCCACAGCAATTATTACGGCGGCGTGACGGACTGCGGTGCCGCGCCGCCGTGGAGGCCGGGGGTCCTCGTCTCGGGCGACCACCTCGAGAACACGCAGGCCCCGTTCCACCACGGCGGGCCCGCCCCACACCGCTCTGGGAGCGGTCCCAGAATTCCACTCGAAGAGAGCAGTAAGAGGAACGGGCGGACGAACCGTTGCGGCGCTGTAGAGCGCAATGCAAGACGCCGTTCGGGGCACGGGCGACTAATCCGGGGGCCAGTTGGCCGATGTGGCTCACGTTACAGTGCCGTGAACTCTGGGAGCGCTCCCAGTTGTCGAGAGGGCGGCGGCATGACTCGACGAACATTGGCATTGGCGGTTGCGGCGGTGGTGGTGACCGGCGGGGTACCCGCGATGGCGGCGCCAGCAGCGGTTGCCTGCACCGTCACCTATCAGATCACCAACGAGTGGGACACCGGCTTCGGCGCCGGCGTGTCCATCCGCAACGACGGTGACGCGCTGAACGGCTGGAACCTGACCTGGACGTTCCCGGACGGGCAGCGCGTCACGCAGGGCTGGAACGGCAATTTCACCCAGAGCGGCGCCGTGGTGACCGTGACGAACCCGGACTGGGCGCGCACGCTCCCCGCCGGTGGCACCACGCAGGTCGGTTTCAACGGCAGCAAGGGCTCGGCCAACCGGCCGCCGACGGACTTCGCGGTGAACGGCGTGGCCTGCACGGGCCCCAACAAGCCGCCGTCCGTGGCGCTGACCGCGCCTGCCACGGGCGGCACCTACACCCTGCCCGCGACGATTCCCCTGGCGGCGACCGCGCAGGACACCGAAGGCACGGTGGCGAAGGTCGACTTCTACGCCGGCGACCAGCTGATCGCGACCGACACGAGCGCGCCGTACACCGGCACGTGGACGTCGGCGACGGCGGGTGATCACCGCATCACCGCACGCGCCACGGACAACCTGGGCGCCGCGACCACCTCCGCACCCGCCATGGTCAAGGTGCTGGCCGGACCGGCCGTGCTGGCCGCTCCGAGCACGGTCTCGGTCAAGCAGGGTTCCACGGCCACGTTCGACGTCTCGCTGGCCACGGCGCCGAGCGAGCCGGTCACCGTCACGGTCGCCCGCACCGGCAGTGCGGACCTGACAGCGGCGCCGACGACCCTGACGTTCTCCAGCGCCGCGAAGCAGACGGTGACGGTGACGTCGGCGAACAACGGCGGCGAACTCGCGACCGCCACGTTCACCGCGACGGCACCCGGCCACAGTCCCGCGAGCGTCACGGTCAAGGAGCTCGATCCGTCCACTTCGGACTTCAACAAGGCGTTCCTCGACCAGTACAACAAGATCAAGGACCCGGCGAGCGGGTACTTCCGCAAGTTCGGCGACCTGCTGGTGCCGTACCACTCGGTCGAGACGCTGATGGTGGAGGCGCCGGACCACGGTCACCAGACGACGTCGGAGGCGTACAGCTACTACCTGTGGCTCGAGGCGAGCTACGGCCGCGTCACCGGTGACTGGGCGCCGTTCAAGTCCGCGTTCGCGTCGATGGAGAAGTTCATCATCCCGGCGAAGGCCGACCAGCCGACCAACGACTCGTACAACGCGTCGAAGCCGGCGACCTACGCGCCGGAGCACCCGAGGATGGACCGCTACCCGGCGGTGCTGGACAGCGCCGTCCCGGTGGGCCAGGACCCGATCGCGGCCGAGCTGAAGTCCGCGTACGGCAACTCGGACATCTACGGCATGCACTGGCTGATCGACGTCGACAACACCTACGGCTTCGGCCGCTGCGGTGACGGCACCACGGCGCCCGCGTACATCAACACCTACCAGCGCGGCTCGTCGGAGTCGGTGTGGGAGACGATCCCGCATCCGTCGTGCGACACGTTCAAGCACGGCGGTACCAACGGCTACCTGGACCTGTTCACCAAGGACTCGTCCTACGCCAAGCAGTGGAAGTACACCAACGCGCCGGACGCGGATGCCCGCGTGGTGCAGGTGGCTCTGCTCGCCCAGCAATGGGCCACGGCACAGGGCAAGGCCGGGGACATCGCCAGCGAGATCGGCAAGTCCGCGAAGATGGGTGACTACCTGCGCTACGCCATGTTCGACAAGTACTTCAAGCGCATCGGCAACTGCACGAGCCCGAGCTCGTGTCCCGGCGCGACGGGCAAGAACAGTGCGCACTACCTGATGTCCTGGTACTACGCCTGGGGTGGCGCGTACGACACGTCCGCGGGCTGGTCGTGGCGCATCGGTGACGGCGCCTCGCACCAGGGTTACCAGAACCCGTTGGCAGCACACGCTCTCGCGAACGTGCCCGCGCTCAAGCCGTTGTCCGCCACCGGACAGCAGGACTGGTCGACGAGCCTGAACAGGCAGCTCGAGATGCTGCAGTGGTTGCAGTCGGCCGACGGCGGGCTGGCCGGCGGTGTCACGAACAGCTGGGAAGGTCAGTACGCCTCGCCTCCCCCCGGCACACCGACGTTCTACGGCATGTACTACGACGCCCACCCGGTGTGGCGCGACCCGCCGTCGAACCGGTGGTTCGGGTTCCAGGTGTGGGGAATCGAGCGCACGGCGGCCCTGTACCGGCTGACCGGTGACGCCCGCGCCAAGAAGATCCTCGACAAGTGGGTGCCGTGGGCGATCGCGAACACGACCACCGGCACGAACTTCCAGATCCCTGCCGATCTGGAGTGGTCGGGCACGCCCGACACGTGGAACGCCACCAACCCCGGCGCCAACGCGAACCTGCGCGTCCGGGTCCTCAACCGCAACCAGGACGTCGGTGTGGCCGCGTCCTACGCCAAGGTGCTGCTGAACTACGCGTCGAGGTCGGGCAACGCCCAGGCCAAGACCACCGGTGAGGCGTTGCTGACGTCGTTGCTGTCGCACCAGGACAGCCTCGGCATCGCCACGCCGGAGACCCGCGAGGACTACAAGCGGTTCGACGACACGTACAACGCCACCACCGGTGAGGGCCCGTACGTTCCGCCGGGCTGGACCGGGAAGATGCCCAACGGCGACCAGGTCGGGCAGGGCGCGTCGTTCCTGTCGATGCGGTCGATGTTCCGCAACGACCCGCAGTGGCCCAAGGTGCAGTCCTATCTGGACGGTGGTCCGGTACCGACGTTCACCTACCACCGCTTCTGGGCCCAGGCGGAGATCGCCACCGCGTTCTCCCTGCACACCGAACTCTTCGGCTGAGGAGCAACGAGATGAGGAAACGATTAGCGCTCTTCACCGTGGTCGCCTGCACGGCCGCGGTCCTGGTGAACACCAGCGCTCCGGCGCTCGCACACGGCTCGATGGTCTGGCCCGCGAGCCGTACCTACGCCTGCTACCAGGACGGCCGCGCCGGCAGCGGTGGCGGTGACCTGCAGCCCACCAACCCGGCGTGCGTCCAGGCGGTCGCCATCGGTGGCAAGCAACCGTTGTGGGACTGGTACGGCAACCTGATCAGCAACGCGGCCGGACGGCATCGGGAGATCGTTCCCGACGGCAGCCTGTGCGGCCCGACCACGAAGTACGACGCCTACAACCAGGCGCGGGCCGACTGGCCGGTGACCCAGGTGACGGCGAACGCCACGGTCACGTTGCGGTACAACGCATGGGCGCCGCACCCAGGCACGTGGGAGCAGTACGTCACCAAGGACGGCTTCGACGTGACGAAGCCGCTCAAGTGGTCGGACCTGGAGCCCGTCCCGTTCGACAAGATCACCAACCCGCCGCTGGGCAACGGCGAGTACAGCTGGCAGGCCCGGCTGCCCAACAAGTCGGGCCGGCACATCATCTACTCGCTCTGGCAGCGCTCGGACAGCCCGGAGGCGTTCTACAGCTGCTCGGACGTGGTGTTCGGCGGAGGGGTGCCGGACACCCAGCCGCCCACCGCTCCCGGTACCCCGGTCGCGTCCGCGGTGTCCGGCAGCTCCGTGCGGCTGGACTGGCCGGCGGCGACGGACAACTTCGGTGTGTCGGAGTACCGCGTCTACAGCGGTGATCAGGTGGTCGCCACTTCGACCACGAACTCGGTCACGGTGCGGGGGCTGACCTCGAACGCCGACTACACCTTCCGCGTGGTCGCGATCGACGGGGCGGGCAACGCCTCGCCCTCGTCGCCGGGCGTCAGCGTGCGCACCGGCAGCGGTCCCGGCGCCTGCACGGTGACCTTCACCAAGCCGAGCACCTGGAACGGTGGCTACACGGCGAACGTGAAGATCGCCAACAGCAGTGCGGAGGCCGTGCGCGCGTGGCAGCTCGTCTGGGACTTCCCCAGCGGGCAGCGGGTGTCGTCGGCCTGGTCGTCCACGATCACCGTCGCGGACGGGAAGGCCACGGCGAAGGGCGCCTCGTACAACGCCGACATCGCCGCCGGTGGCACCGTCGAGTTCGGCTTCAACGGTGCGACGACCGGGGCGGTGACGGACCCGGTGAACTTCGAGCTGAACGGCGTTTCGTGCGCCGTCCCGTGATGAGGGTCCTCCTCGCCCTCTTCGTGGCCGGTTCGGTCGCGTGCGCCATCGTGGTCGCACGCGCCGAACCGGCCCCGGACCCGGCAAAGGGGGTCGACGGGATCGCGGCCTGGCTGAACCAGGTCACCGGTGACTGCACCGACGTGCGCAAGGGCGAGGACTTCGCCGCGTTCGCCGGACCGGTGCGGGCGAAGGTCTACGGGCCGTACATCGCGGAGTGGGGCACCTGCGTCAAACCGCCCTACGAACGGCTGGGACTCCTGGTGCTGCGGCCCGGACTGGAGGAGGCCTGGCGCGGCGCGATGGCGCGGGGCGAGGTCCGTGGCGATCCGGACCTCGTGTTCGGCGACGGGTTCGCGATCACCGGCTCGACCGGAATGGAGCACCTCGGCCTGAAACGACTCGAGTGCACGCCTGCCGCGTGCTCGCTCATCCAGATCAAACACCATTGAAAGACAGGAGATCCGTGGCAATGAGGCTCAACGGACAAAGGCGGTGGGCCGCGGCGGGAGTCGCCGTCGCCACCGCCGTGGCGACGTTCGGGGTGGCGCTCAGCGCACCCGCGGGCGCCGCACCTGGCTGCAGGGTCGACTACACGGCGAACAACTGGGGCGGCGGCGGCTTCGGTGGCGCTGTGAAGATCACGAACCTGGGCGACGCGGTGTCGGGCTGGACGTTGAAGTTCAGCTTCCCCGGCAACCAGCGCGTGTCCCAGGGGTGGAGTGCCAACTGGACCCAGTCGGGTGCTGACGTGACGGCGACGAACATGCCGTGGAACGGAAGCCTCGGCACAGGGGGGTCCGTCGACATCGGCTTCAACGGCAGCTACAGCGGTGGCACCAACGACAACCCGGTGACGTTCACGCTCAACGGCACGGAATGCACGGGGCTGCAGCCGACCACGACCACGACCACCACGACGACGAGCAGTGGCCCGAACCCGGACCCCGGTAACCGCGTCGACAACCCGTACGTCGGCGCGAAGCAGTACGTCAACCCGGACTGGGCGGCCAAGGCGAACGCCGAGCCGGGAGGCAGCAGGGTCGCGAGCCAGCCGACCGGTGTGTGGATCGACCGCATCGCGGCGATCACCGGCACCGTCGACTCCCGCGGCATCGCCGGGCATCTGGACGAGGCGGTGCGCCAGGCGGCGGGCTCACCACTCGTGATCCAGTTCGTGATCTACAACCTGCCGGGACGTGACTGCTCCGCACTCGCGTCCAACGGTGAGCTCAAGCCCACCGAGATCGGCCGCTACAAGACGGAGTACATCGACCCGATCGCGGAAATCCTCGCCAGGCCCGCGTACAAGGACCTGCGGATCGTGACCACGGTGGAGATCGACTCCCTGCCGAACCTGATCACCAACGTGACGCCGCGCCCGACCAAGGTGGACGCTTGCGACGTCATGAAGGACAACGGCAACTACGTCACCGGTGTCGGCTACGCGCTCAAGAAGCTGGGCGCGGTCCCGAACGTCTACAACTACCTCGACATCGGCCACCACGGCTGGATCGGCTGGGACGACAACTTCGGCGCGACGGCCGACCTGCTGTTCCGTGCGGCGAACGCCGAGGGCAGCACGAAGGCGAACGTGCAGGGGTTCATCGCCAACACCGCGAACTACGGTGCGCTGAAGGAGCCGTACTTCGCGATCGGCGACTCGGTCGACGGCAAGTCCGTGCGTGAGTCGAAGTGGGTGGACTGGAACCGCTACGTCGACGAACTGTCCTACGCGCAGGCGTTCCGGCAGCGCGCGGTGACGGCGGGCTTCGACGCGAATGTCGGCATGCTCATCGACACCAGCCGCAACGGCTGGGGCGGTGCGGCGAGGCCGACCGGTCCCGGGCCGAGGACGACGGTGGACACCTACGTCAACGGCGGCAAGCTGGACCGGCGCATCCACCTCGGCAACTGGTGCAACCAGTCCGGTGCCGGGCTGGGCGAGCGGCCCAAGGCGGCACCCGAAACGGGCATCGACGCGTACGTGTGGATGAAGCCGCCGGGTGAGTCCGACGGCGCGAGCAAGGAGATCCCGAACAACGAGGGCAAGGGCGCCGACAAGATGTGCGACCCGGCCTACACCGGAAACATCCGCAACGGCAACAACATGTCGGGTGCACTGGCGGACGCCCCGCTGTCCGGCAAGTGGTTCTCCGCGCAGTTCCAGGAGCTCATGCGCAACGCCTACCCGGCGCTGTGACGACGAGACTGCCCTGAGACGACGCCTGCACGACTTCCGCTCGTGCAGGCGTCGACCGCCGCCGTCGCAGCCGCATCTGCGACGGCGGCGGCCTCCACAGGAACGCGTGAAAGTGGGTCGGTGTGGTCACCATCTCGGACGTCGCGCGGCACGCGGGGGTCGCCCCGAGCACCGTCTCCTACGTGCTGACGGGCAAGCGGTCGATCTCGCGGACACGAAGTCGAAGGTCAGGGGAAGCATCAGGGAGCTGGGCTACCAGCCGCACCCCGGTGACCGCGCGTTCTCGACGCGCGGCACGAACGTGATCGGGCTGGTGCTGCCGCTGCGAACGGGCATGCACCTGCCGGTGGTCATGCGGTTCGTCAGCGCCGCGGCGGCGGCCGCACGCAGGTACGACATGGACCTGCTGCTGATGACGGCGGACGACGGCGCGTCCGGACTGCGCAGGGCCACCGACAACGCCCAGGTCGACGGCTTCCTGGTGATGGACGTGGAGATGAACGACGACCGCGTGCCGCTGCTGCGGCAACTGTCCAAACCGTCCGTCCTCATCGGACACCCCGCGGTGACGAGGGGACTCACCTGCGTCGACCTCGACTTCGAGGCGGCGGGAGCGAAGTGCGTGGACCACCTCGCCGACCTCGGGCACCGCTCGATCGGTTTTCTCGGCGCACCGAGCGCCGTCTACGTGCGCAACACAGGATTCGCCCACCGGACGATGGCCGGGTTCAGCGCGGCCGCGATGCGCAGGGGTGTCGTGGCGACGGCCCTTCCCGCCGAGCACGACCACGACTCGGTGATCAGGGCGACGAAGACGCTGATCAGCGCCCACCCGTCGATGACAGCGCTGGTCGTGCACAACGAGGCGGCGCTCGGCTGGATCGCCAGATGCCTGCGCGCGTCCGGGCGGCAGGTGCCCGGTGACGTCGCCGTGGTCGCGATCTGCCCCGACGAGCTCGCCGAGCAGATGTCACCGCCGTTCACCTCGGTGCGGCTGCCGGCGGAGGAGCTCGGCAGGCACGCGGTGAACCTCCTGGTCGCCAAGCTCGACGGCAGGCAGCCGTCGCCGCTGATGTTGCTGCCGCCCCGGCTGTCCCGGCGTGCCAGCACCCCGGATCCGGGCTTCCCGGCGCGCGGCGCGGCCGCAACCGGCTAATGGCGTGGCCAGGAACGTTGCCGGGCGATGGGATCGAATCATTGAGATTTCAACCACTAGGGCTGACATTGGTTAGGCTTGCCTCATAGGGTGGCGAGGTCGATTCCCTTGCCGACAGGACGTTCATGCACCGCTCCCGCCGCCCTCTCCAAGGCCTCTGCGCCCTGCTCACCCTCACGCCGTTGCTGGCAGGCTGCTTCGTGGCCTCCGGCACCGGCACGGACACCGGATCGGCCGGTCGGCTGCGGGTCGCGCTCGCGATACCGCCGGTGCAGGCGTTGTCCCCGTTCAGCAACGACGCCACGGTGCTGAGCAAGCTCTCCGTGGCCGAAGGGCTCACGGCCCTGGACTCCAACGGTGCCGCCGCACCCGCGCTGGCGACCTCGTGGGTCCGCAAGGACGCCACCACCTGGACGTTCGAGCTGCGCAAGGCCACCTTCCACGACGGCACCGCGGTCACCGCCGAGACCGTCGTCGCCGCGCTCGGCCACGCCGCCGCGGCCAAGGTCAAGCCGCGGGTCCTCAGCGACGTGACGCTGACCGCGAAGGCCGAGGACGCCGACACCGTCACGATCAGCACGAGCACCGTCGACCCGGTGCTCCCGCTGCGGCTGGCCAGTCCCGCGCTGGGCATCTTCGCGGCGAAGGCGTACGCGCAGGACGGCAGCGTCAGCCCGATCGGCGCCGGAACGGGCGCCTTCAAGATCACCAAGCTCACCGGGAAGAGCGCGGTGACCCTGGACCGCTTCGAGGGCTACTGGGGCGGCCAGGCCACGGCCGCGGGCATCGACGTGACCTGGATCGCCGACGGCACCGCCAGGGCCAACGCCTCGCTCCGGTGAGGTCGACGTCGCCGAGTGGATCCCCGCCTCCCAGGCGAAGCTGCTGGCCGCCGACACCCGGCACGACGTGCCGTCCGTGCG
>NZ_VSRL01000301.1 GCF_012184385.1 Lentzea indica | reverse complement strand
CGGCCGGCGCCGTCGCCGCGGCCGCGCAGGACGACACGCTCACGCTGCTCTTCCTCTGCTGCCACCCGGCGCTGACGGCGTCATCGCAGGTCGCGTTGACTTTGCGCGCCGTGGGCGGACTCACGACCGCCGAGATCGCGGCGGCGTTCCTGGTGCCGGAGGCCACGATGGCGCAGCGCATCAGCCGGGCCAAGCAACGGATCCGTGCCACCGGCGCCCGGTTCGAACTCCCGCGGGAAGCGGAGCGGCCGGAGCGGCTGGCCATCGTGCTGCACGTGGTCTACCTGATGTTCAACGAGGGCTACACCGCCAGCAGCGGACCGGAGCTGGGCCGCGCCGACCTGACCGGCGAGGCGGTCCGGCTGACCCGCCTGCTGCACCGGCTCCTGCCCCGCGACTGCGAGGTCGCAGGGCTGCTGGCGTTGATGCTGCTCACCGACGCACGCCGGGCGGCGCGAACGAACGAGACCGGAGCGATCGTGCCGCTCGCCGAACAACGCAGGGACCTCTGGGACGCCGCGATGATCGCCGAAGGCGTGACGGTGGTGGAGCGGACGCTCGGCACCGGGCCGGTCGGGCCGTACCAGCTGCAGGCGGCAATCGCCGCCGTGCACGACGAAGCTGCCACCGCGGAGGACACCGACTGGCCGCAGATCCTGGCGCTGTACGACGTTCTCGTCCAGATCGCGCCAGGCCCGGTGGTCACGCTCAGCCGCGCGGTGGCGGTCGCCGCCGTGCACGGTCCGCGGGCGGGCTTGGCGGTGCTCGGCACTCTGGAAGCGGACGAACGGATGGCGCACAGCCACCGCCTCGAAGCGGTCAGGGCGCACCTGCTCGAACAAGCGGGAGACCTCGCCGCGGCCGGCGAGTCGTACCTGCGCGCGGCGAGGATGACCGCGAGCCTGCCCGAACAGCACTACCTGGCCGTGCGTGCGGCCAGGTTGCGTGGCACGGGTGGTTAGCCCGCGCCCCAGCGGGTATGGGCTCCACATGCGTCTTGGTGTGCTGGACATAGGGTCGAACTCGGCGCAGTTGCAGATCGTGGACGTCCGTCCGGGCGCGCCACCGTTGCCCGCGCACTCGGTGAAGTCACCGACGTTGCTGGGCGAGGAGATCGAGCCGGACGGTTCGGTCAGCGCGGAGGGTGTCGAACGGGTGGCGTCGGCCGTCGCGGACGCGGTGGCCGCCGCGTATCGGCATGGTGTGGACCAGCTGTACCCGTTCGCCACGTCGGCCGTGCGGGATGCGACGAACCGCGAGGAGATCGTCGGCCACATCCAGCGGGTTGTTGGCATTCGGCCGCAGTTCCTCGCAGGGGAAGAGGAAGCACGGCTGACCTATCAGGCCGCGCATCGCTGGTACGGCTGGTCCGTCGGGCGTCTGTTGTTGCTCGACATCGGCGGCGGTTCGATGGAGATCGCGCTCGGCCGTGACGCCGACCCGGAGCTCGCGGTGTCGCTGCCGCTGGGCGCCGGCAGGTTGACCCGCGCGTTCCTCGACCACGATCCGCCGAAGCGGGCTGAGGTCAAGGAGTTGCGCCGGCACGTGCGGGACACCCTGGGCGAGGTCGTCGACCGGCTGCGGTGGGAGAGCGCGCCGCGCAAGGTCGTGGCGACGTCGAAGACGTTCAAACAGCTCGCCCGGCTCGCGGGCGCGGCACCGCAGCGCGACGGGCCGTTCGTCTCACGGGCGTTGTCGGCGGACGACGTCCGCGACTGGATCCCGCGGCTGGCCAAGATGTCCGCGGCCCAGCGAGGACGACTGCGCGGGGTCTCCCAGCCCAGAGCCAAACAAATCCTCGCCGGCGCCATCGTCGCCCACGCCACCATGACGGCGCTCGGTGTGGAACGCCTGCGCATCTGCCCGTGGGCGCTGCGTGAAGGAATCATGTTGCAGCACATCGAAACCACGGCGGACGGCAACGTCTCGTTGCCGCTGCAGCCCCTGGTGCGCATGGCGGACCAGCCCGAGGCCACCGTGACACCGCTGCACAACCCGCCGTTGCGGTAAGAGAAGAGATGTCGAGCACGAACGACAGGGTTGTTTGACCGGCGCAAAGCGCGGGTAGCCGGGATCGGCGTCAAGCAGTCGGCGCTCTTCCGTCCGACTGCGCTCAAGGCGGCGATCCCGGTGAACCACAGCTCTCTCGACGAGGCGATCTGTGAAGCTCTCGTCCTCATCCGCGCCACCTCCGGAGCGGACCTCGCCATGCAGGCCGAGCAGGCCCGCGAATGCCTGGCGAAGGCGATGGTGGAGGCGCCGGACGCGCCCCAGCGGGCGTTGGCGCACGTGGCGGCCGCCGATGAGCACCTTGAATACGGCGAGCTGATGGAGGCGCGCACGCTGTTGACCGCGGCGCGAGATTTCCTGCCTGGGCGACGGGCCGTGGTCGCTGCTCGCGCATGATCCGGTGGCCGGTCAGGCTGCTGATGGTCTTGCTCGTCGCGTGGGCGGAGGTCTGGGCCCGAGTGCCGCTGACAGGCTCAACATCCCGCGCGGCATCCGCGTGCTCGAACAAGGCGTGCAGGTTCTGCGGTCCATGCAGGACAAGGCTTTCGCGCTGCCACTCAACCCGGCGGCCAGCGACCCGTCGGACGTCGGCGGTGAGCACCGGAATCGCTTACCGTGGGCAGGCGTTCGGCAGCGCAGGTTCGGCCTGATCCACCGCCGCCACCGGTGTTCCGCCGGATGGGAAGGAGACGAGCGAGGTGCCGCACATGCCGCCCAGTGCCGAGGACTGGAACCGCGACAGGACCAGGTTCACGGCCGACGCCGAGAAAGCGGCCGCGTCCGGCCGGGCACCCGCGCGGGATCACGGGGCGCCGCTCGGACCGCTGGCCCAGCAGTTCGCCACCCTGACCTACTCCCTGCTCGACGCCACCACCGCCGGAGAGGTGTTGCGGCAGGTCGTCGACGCCGCGGTGCGGGTCGTGCCCGGCGCCGACGTGGTCAGCGTGACCCTGCGGTCGCGTGACGGGAAGTTCCACACCCCGGTGGAGACCGACCCGATCGCGATCGAGCTCGACCAGTTGCAGTACGACCTGCTGGAGGGTCCCTGCCTCGACGCGGCGGATCCGGCGGGACCCGCCGTCGCGGTCGCTCCCGACCTGTCCACCGCACGGTCCTGGCCCCGGTTCGGCCCGGCGGCGGCCGAACGAGGCATGGGCGCGGTGCTGTCCACGGCGCTGCTGCCCGACGCCCAGGCGCCCCGGTTGTCCGGCGCGCTCAACATCTACTCCCGCGAGCGGCACGGTCTCGACCAGACGGACCAGGCGGTGGCGTTGTTGCTGGCCACGCACGCGTCGCTGGCCCTGTCCCACACGGAAGCCGTCGACGCGGCCACGTTGCACGCCGCACAGTTGCGCCGGGCGATCGACTCCCGCGACGTCATCGGACAGGCCAAGGGCATCCTCATGGCCCGCCGCGGCCTGACCTCCGACGAGGCGTTCGACCTGCTGCGCCGCTCCTCCCAGGACCTCAACGTCAAGCTCGTCCAGCTCGCCGAGATCATCGCGAGCCGCCACACCGAGCTGGACCTGCCGGGCCTCACCGACCCGACGGCACCCTGAACGCTGATGCGGTGAAGTGCGAACGCCCGGTGATGTTCGTAGGCTGGCGGGAGTGGCGAACCGCGGCGAATGACCGGTGGCAAGAGGAAAGGACGTTGGACGGGCAACACCGAGACCGGCTCATGCAGCAGGTGTTCGAGTGCAGGACGGCGTCGGGGCGTGCGGAACTGGGGCAGGCCCTTTGTGCGGCGTGCGTGCGCATGCTGCCCGACGTCGATGCCGCGGCGTTGGTCTTCTACGGCGACTCTCAGACCCGAGAGCTGGTCGGTGCCAGTGATCCGTGGGCGGCGGGCATCGAGGAGGCGCAGTACACGCTGGGCGAGGGGCCCGGTGTCGAGGCCGTCGCCGCTGGCGGCCCGGTGCTCGTCCCGGACCTGACCGCCGACGGGGTCCGGTGGCCGGTGTTCGCCGCGTCCGGACAGGCCGGGGATCTCGCGGCCGCGTTCGTCTTCCCGCTGCAGGTCGGTGCGATCCTGCTCGGCACGCTCGCGCTGTACCGCCGCCGTCCCGGTGCGCTGCCCGCCGAGTTCGTCGTCGAGGCCGCGGTGCTGGCCGACCTGGTCTCCCAGGTGCTGCTCGCGCAGAACGAGCAGATGGGAGGCGAGGAACAGGTGCGGATGGAGACGTCGTACCAGGACGTGAACATGGCGACCGGAATGCTCGCCGCGCAGCTGCGGATCAGCCTGGAGGAGGCACTGCTGAGGTTGCGGGCGCACGCGTTCGCCGCGGACAGGTCGATCCTGGACGTGGCGCGGGACGTGCTCGTCCGGCGCCTTCCGCTCGATCAGCTGGCCGACTGACCTGCCGCGACTCCTGTGGAGTTGGCTAGTCGGACCAGTCCGGGTCCGTGCGTTGCTCGGCGGCGGCGTCGACGACTTCGTTGGCGCGCGCGACCTCCGCCTCGCGTTCGGCGTCGCTGTGCCGATGGCAGAACCGCTCCAGCACATCGCCTCTGCTGTTGCCTCCCCGAGCCAGCACGGCGCCCTACCGGTCCCGCCCGGCATGCCGTTGACTGGTCATCTGGTCTTCGAGCCGATCCTGTTCGGCCAGCGACCGGGTCTCCACCGCGATGACCTCGTCGCGGGCTTCGCCGTGGATCCGGATCAGCTCGTCCAGCTTGAGCAGGACCGCCCTCGACTGGCGATCCGTCGTGTGCTGGATGAGGAACACCATGAGGAAGGTGACCGCCGAGCACACCGACCACAAGACCGTGTGCCAGCCCTCGGAGAACCCCGCCACCACACCGACGACGACCCATGCGAGCACGATGGCCACGGCGGCCACGCCGGTCGAGGCAGCTCCGGCACCTGCGACCACTCGATGCAATGCGTGCGAGAACAGGACACGCATCCGTCTGTCGTTGTCTTCCATGCAATCGGTTACCCCGCGCCGTGGTGATCACGCCAGTGGTTGCGTTTTCGCAGCTCACCGTCCTGTCCTCGAAGCAGGACTCTGCGATGCGACGAGCACGAGGACGCCGCCGACTTTCCCGGGAGCGGTGTAGGGCGCGTTTCGCCGGGTAGCTCATTCGCATGGTGGAGCGTGCTGTGGTGACCGGAGGCGCGGGCTTTCTCGGTTCGCACGTGTGCGAGGCCCTGGTGGCGCGCGGCGTGCGGGTGATCTGTGTGGACGACTTCAGCACGGGTGCGTCCGCCAACGTGCCGCCCGCCGTGGAACTCCTGCAGGCCGATGTGAGCAAGCCGTTCCGGTTGCCGCCCTGCGACCTGGTGCTGCACTTCGCGTGTCCCGCGTCGCCGTCGGCCTACCTGGCGTCGCCGGTCGGCACGCTGGAGACAGGCGGGTTCGGCACCCATCACGTGCTGGAGGAGGCCAGACGGCTGGGCACGCGGGTCGTCATCGCCTCCACCAGTGAGATCTACGGCGATCCGCTGGAGCATCCGCAGCGCGAAACCTATTGGGGCAACGTCAATCCGATCGGGCCGCGCAGCGTGTACGACGAGGCGAAACGGTTCGGTGAAGCGCTCGCGTTCGCGTACCGGCGGCAACACGGTCTCGACGTCGGCGTGATCAGGATCTTCAACACCTACGGGCCGAGGATGAAGTCGAGCGACGGGCGAATGTTGCCCACGTTCTTCGCGCAGGCGCGCAAGAACGAGCCGTTGACCGTGCACGGCGATGGCACGCAGACGCGGTCGCTTTGCTACGTCGACGACCTCGTGCGCGGCGTGCTGGCCATGGCGGACAGCGACGAGGCCGGACCGGTCAACCTCGGGAACCCCGAGGAGGTGACGGTGCTGGAGGTGGCCAAGCAAGTCATCGAGGTGACCGGCAGCCACTCCGAGATCGAGCACGTCGGTGCGATGACCGACGATCCGCGGCGACGCAGGCCGGACATCAGCAGGGCGCGGGAGCTGTTCGGCTGGGAGCCGGAAGTCTCGCTGGAACAAGGACTTCGAGTGATGGCGAGGGAGGCGTGATGCGGGTCCTGGGCATCAACGCGATCTTTCACGACCCCGCGGCCGCCCTCGTGATCGACGGGCACACGGTCGCGGCCGCCGAGGAGGAGCGGTTCTCCCGGCGCAAGCACGGAAAGCGCCCGGTGCCGTTCTCTGCGTGGGAGCTGCCGGAGATGGCGGCGAAGTGGTGCCTCGAGAAAGCGGGGCTCACGCCGTCCGATCTCGACGCTGTCGCGTACTCCTACGATCCCGCGCTCGCGGAGGACGACACCGCGCCGTGGGAGGAACTGCGGACCACTTATGCCTGGCGGGCCCCGCAGTTCCTCGCCGCTGCGTTGCCAGGGCTGGACCCGGAGATCGTGCGGTTCGTGCCGCACCACGCCGCCCACGCGGCCTCGACCGGGCTCGCGGCGCCGTTCGGCGGGAACTGCGCGGTGCTCGTGGCGGACGGGCGTGGCGAGTGCGGCTCCTACCTCGCGGGACGGTACGAGAACCAGATGCTGGTCAAGCTCGCCGAGCAACGGCTGCCGCACTCGCTCGGCCTGCTCTACGAAGACCTGACCGAGCACCTCGGTTTTCTGCGGTCCAGCGACGAGTACAAGGTCATGGCACTGGCCTCGCATGCTGAACCGGTGCACCTGGACCTCATGCGCGAGCACATCACCACCGCTGACGGCGGCTTCCAGATCACGCCGATCGAGTGGAACACGCTGGCCAAGCCGCCGGACGGGGAACTGCTGCAGGAACACGCCGAACTCGCCGCCAGCGTGCAGCGCAGGCTGGAGGAGGTGCTGCTGGAGCTCGCGACGTGGCTGCACGACCAGACCGGTGAGCGCAGGCTGGCGATGGCGGGCGGGGTGGCGTTGAACTGCGTCGCGAACACGCGGATCTTCGCAGAGGGACCGTTCGACGAGGTGTGGGTGCAGCCCGCGGCGGGTGACGCCGGCACCGCCCTCGGCGCCGCGCTGCACGAGGCGTCGGGTGAGCCGCTGGCACCGATGCCCGGTGCGGACCTCGGCCGCGGCTGGGGCGATGACGAGATCGAGCAGGTGCTGCGGACGGCGAAGGTGGTGTACGAGAAGCCGGCGGACCTGGCCGCGGTGGTGGCGCGGGCACTGGCGGACGACAAGATCGTCGCCTGGTTCCAGGGACGCTCGGAGTACGGACCGAGGGCGCTCGGACGCCGGTCGTTGCTCGCGAACCCGTGCTACGCGGCGAACCTGGAACGGATGAACGACGTCAAGGGCCGCGAGCAGTTCCGGCCGATCGCACCGATGGTGCTGGAAAGCCGGGCGCACGAGTTGTTCGCGCGCGGACCGGTTCCCAGCCCGTACATGCTTTTCGTGCACGACGTCCGTCCTGAGTGGAGGGACCGCATCCCGGCGGTCGTGCACGTGGACGGCACTGCTCGGGTGCAGACCGTGGCGAACGACCCGCTGCTGGAACGGGTGCTGCAGGAGTTCGACCGCCGCACCGGCGTGCCGGTCGTGGTCAACACCAGCCTCAACACCGCGGGGCGGCCGATGGTCGACTCGCCGAGGGACGCGCTGGAGTGCTTCGGCTCGTCACCGATCGACCTGCTCGCGATCGGCCCGTACGTGGTGCGGCGATGACCGGCTACACGGTCATCATCCCCACCCTCGGCCGCGAGAGCCTTGACGTCGTGGTGAACGCGATCCGGCACGGCGACGGGCCGCCGCCGGACGAGATCATCGTGGTGTACGACGAGTTCGGCCGCGGACCGGCCGCCGCGCGCAACGCCGGATGGCGGCGGGCCGCCAGCGAGTGGGTGGTGTTCGTCGATGACGACGTGGTGCCGCCACCGGACTGGAAGCGACAGCTCACCAAGGATCTCGCGGCAGCGGGCAACGACGTGGCCGCCAGTCAGGCGCGCATCGAGGTGCCGCTGCCGAGGGACCGCAGGCCCACCGACTGGGAACGCAACACCGCCGGCCTCGCCGAGGCGAAGTGGATCACCGCTGACATGGCGTACCGGCGGTCCGTGCTGCTGGAGACCGGTGGGTTCGACGAACGGTTCCCGAGGGCCTACCGGGAAGACGCGGATCTCGCGTTGCGGGTGATGGACCTCGGGTACCGGGTCGTGCGAGG
Source organism: Lentzea indica (assembly GCF_012184385.1). Taxonomy (GTDB): domain Bacteria; phylum Actinomycetota; class Actinomycetes; order Mycobacteriales; family Pseudonocardiaceae; genus Lentzea; species Lentzea indica. The sequence continues at coordinate 1,918 of NZ_VSRL01000301.1, read as the reverse complement.
TGACCGGGTCACCACGCATCCCGTGCGGCGCACCGGTTTCTTCACCAGCGTGAAGCAGCAGCGCGGGAACGCCGACGACGCGTTGATGCGCAAGCTGCACGGCCCGCGGTGGCGGGAGAAGATCGGCGGACGCCGGGGCAAGCTGCGCGAACACGCGCTCACCACGTTTCTTGCGGCTGTGGCCCTCCTGTGTGGACTGAGCGGCAAGCGGCGGGCCGCGGCCGCCGCGGTACTGGGCTGGGCCGCTCTGACCGCACGGTTCGCGGCACAACGCATCGCGCCAGGGCCCCGCACGGCACCGGAGATCGTCCGGATGATCGTGACGAGCGCCGCCATCCCGCCGGCCGCCTGCCTGCACCGGGCCCGTGGCGAACTCCGGGTGCGCGCGTGACCCGGGGGAGGTCCTGACCGCCGCACGAGACATGTTGGGAGGACGGACGTGCATCGAATCGGTGTCGTCGGCGCCGGGTACGTCGGCCTGACCACGGCCGCCTGCTTCGCGCACCTCGGTCACGACGTCGTCTGCGCGGACGTGGACGAGTCCAAGATCGAACGGTTGCGGCGCAACGAGGTCGACCTGGTCGAGCCGGGGCTCGCGGAGCTGCTGGAACGGCATGACGTCGAGTTCACCGCGGTGTTCCCGTCCGATGTGGACTTCCTGTTCGTCTGCGTGCCCACGCCGTCGGGTGATCACGGTGAAGCCGATCTCACCGCCGTCCACGACGTCGTCGCCCAGGTGCCGGAGAACACCGTGCTGGTGCTGAAGTCGACGGTTCCCGTCGGTACCGCTCGCGGCATTGCGCATCGGCTGACCGTGTCGAACCCGGAGTTCCTGCGCGAAGGCCACGCGGTGGAGGACTTCCTGCGGCCGCAACGGGTCGTGGTCGGTTCAACCGACGAGAACGCGGCCAGGAGTGTGGCAGGACTCTACGGCGACGTGCCGGTCGTGCTCACCGACAACACCACCGCCGAGCTGATCAAGTACGCCTGCAACAGCTTCCTGGCGGTGAAGCTGTCCTTCGTCAACACCCTCGCCGAGCTGTGCGAACACGTCGGCGCGGACATCGACGGCGTCACAGAGGGCATGCGGCTGGACGAACGCATCGGTGCAGCGTTCCTGCGGCCGGGCCCAGGATGGGGCGGCTCCTGCCTGCCCAAGGACACCCGCGCGTTGCTCACCACGGCACGTGACCAGGACGTCGACTTCGCGACCCTGCGTGCCGCCGTCGACACCAACGACCATCAGGTCCGCCGCATCGCCGACAAGATCGAGGGCAACCGGATCGGGCTGCTCGGACTGACGTTCAAGGCGGGCACCAACGATCTGCGCGACTCGCCGGCGCTCGCGATCGCACGGCTGCTGGACGGCGACGTCAGCGCCTACGACCCGGCGATCACTCACGACGTCGACGGCATCACCGTCGTCAGCACGCCGGAGGAACTCGCGGACGGCCGCGATGTGCTCGTCGTGCTGACCGAGTGGCCGGAGTTCGCCGAGCTCGACTGGCCCGCGCTCGCGGACCGGATGACGACACCGGTGCTCGTGGACACGCGCGGCGTCGTTCCTGTCGACAAGGTCCGGGAGGCGGGCTTCCGCCTGGTGAGCGTGGGACACGCGGGAATCGTGTAGATGTCCATGTATCGGGTAACACCCGGTACATGGACATGTCGAAGTTGCGAGACGTAGCCACGGCGCCAGGTCCGTTCGCATCGGTCTATCTCGACGCGTCGCACGACACGGAGGACGCGGCCAAGGTCGCCGAACTGCGCTGGCGGGGACTGCGGAACCAGCTCGCGGACCAGGGTGCACCGGAGAAGACGCTGGCCGCGCTGGACAAGGCCGTGTCCGCCGCCGAGCCGCCTGCCGGCAAGGCAGGGCGCGTGCTGATCGCTTCGGGTGCCGGAGTGCTGGTGGACC
>NZ_VSRL01000300.1 GCF_012184385.1 Lentzea indica | reverse complement strand
CGCCGCACGGGCCGCGTCCTGCTGGCCGCGGCCGCGGCTCTGGCCGTCCTGGCCGGCGGCGGATACCTGGGCGTGCGCGTGAACCAGCTTTCGGGCGAAATAGCGGCTTCCCAGGCCCGCACCAACGAGCTGAACAAGGCGCTGTCGCTGGCCGCCGACCCCGCCACGAACAGGGCGGTCCTGCGCACGGGCTCCGGCGACGAGGTGGCCATCGTGCTGTCGAACCCCACCTCCGGCGCCGTGATGCCGCTGAACCTGAAACCGAACGACTCAGGTCACGTTTACGTAGTTTGGGGTGCGAGCACGAAAGCGCCGGTACCGTTGGCGGTGTTCGACGTGCGCGCAGGCTCGACCGACCCACAGCTGCTGAGCTGGTCGGCCGACGCTCACAAACACACGACGTTCGCGGTGTCGCTCGAACCCGGCCGCCAAGCCCCGCCGAAGCCCTCGGAGGTGCTCGCAGGAGGCCAGGTTGCACCCGCCTGAGTCCCAACAGGATGATCGACACATGACGAAGCCCGACGTGAAGCCCGACGAGCACAAGGGCTGGCGCCACTGGTTCCACCGCAACCCGGCGCTGAACCTGGCCTACCGCATCGGCGTGGGCGTGATCGGCGGCCTCGTGCTGATCGCGGGCATCATCATGATCCCCTACCCCGGCCCCGGCTGGCTGGTGGTCTTCGCGGGCCTCGCGATCCTCGCGACCGAGTTCGAGTGGGCGGGCCGAGTCCTCAAGTTCGCCAAGCGCTACTACGACCGCTGGGTCGAGTGGCTCAAGCGCCAGCCCGGCTGGGTCCGCGGCCTGGTGATGGCCGGCGTCTGCGCCATCGTGCTCGTCACCTGCTACTTCCTCAACGTGTTCGCGCTGGTCGGCGGCTGGGTCGGCATCGAGTGGAGCTGGTTGCAGAGCCCGGTTTTTGGTTCTCGTTGATGATGTTGTAGGCTATGGCCACACCGCGAGAGCGGTACAGCAAGACAACAGAACACGGGCGTTTAGCTCAGCGGGAGAGCGCTTCGTTCACACCGAAGAGGTCACTGGTTCGATCCCAGTATCGCCCATTACAGCCGGAGAGCCCCCGACCTGCATAGGTCGGGGGCTCTCCGGTTTCTTGCGCACGTCAATGACCCCCGAAACCGGCCTGCGGTAGCCGAAACGGTAGCCAAACGGCGTTCTAAGCGATCAGCTGACGTCCTCCTCCCACTTCGGCAGGAATAGACCACCGATGTCCTCCGCAGCCCCTGCATCAAGGTCCGGGATGTCTGCGGAGTAGGTGTCGAGGGTGAACGCCACGGTCGCGTGCCCGAGTCGGCTGCTCACGATCTTCGGGTGCACACCCGACCTCAGCGCGATCGTGGCGTAACTGTGCCGGACGTCGTGCAGTCGAATCAGCGGGATCTTCGCCTCGTCCACCAGTCGGTTGAACTGCTCAGTAATCGTGTCTGGATAGATCGGCCTGCCGTCCTCCCAACAGAAGACGAGTTTGTGCTCTTGGTACCCCTTCCCGAAGACACGCTTCTGCTCACTCACCTGTTCGAGGTGCTTGCGCAGTACTGCCACCGTGAACTTGTCCAGCGCCAACGGGCGCCGACTGCGCGCGCTCTTGCCACCGCCGGTCTTCACGGAACCTCCGGCCACGACGCGAGTCGCTTTCATGCGGACGACTGCGGCGTCCAGATCGAGCGCATCGAACGTCAGGCCGCACAGCTCCGAGCGACGCATGCCGGTCGACGCGACGAGAACCCACAGGCCGTACAACCGGTCGCCTCTCGCCACTTCCAGGAACCGCGTCATCTGCGCCGGATTCCAGGTGTTGTGCGAGCGCCGCGGCACCGAAGGCGGCTTGACACCGTTCACCGGGTTCACGCTGAGATACCTCCAATGCACCGCCGTGGTCATCGCCGAACTCAACATGATGTGCACGCTCTTCACCGTCTTCGGCGACAGCCCTCGTTCGGTCGGCTTCGGCACCCGACCGACCTCGTAGCGCTTGAACGCTTTGCGCGCGGCCCCGTATGAGACGCCCACTTTGTCGGCGACTTCGCGCGGACGAATCTCCCGCTTGTCGAGCCGTGCCTCCTCCCACAGCTGGAACATCTCCCAGTTCGTGTCACGCTTCCGCCGCCCGTCCCGGAGCAGCTGGTCGTACAACGCCGCGATAACAGACGGCACGATGTCCTGCATCGGTCGCTTCCCGACCCACGGCAGCACGTACGCCTTGGCGAGCTGCTCATAGTTCGCCGCCGTCGTGGGCTCCGTTGTCGTTCGCGCGTACGGGAACCACGCAGTGAAGAAGTCGGCCACCTTCGCCTTGGATGGCTTGACGTAGGTCTCGGTGCGGACGGCGGTCTGAGCCTCTTCCATCGCGTCCCACGCGTCGTCTTCGGTCTCGAAACCGCTCTTGCTGATCCGCTGGCGGTCACCGGTCAGCGGATGCGGCGGGCCATCGAACGCGTACGCCCACTTGTTGCCGCGCTTGAAGACGCTCCCCGGCACCTTGCGCCGGTTGGGCTTTCGCTTGGTCATGCCGCCTCCGCATCGAGCTGCTGGTCGGACGCGAGGAACGCCTCAAGGCGAGCTCGGACGACGTACACGCGACGGCCGAACCTCCGAACGCCGGGCAACTGGCCGGCGTCGGCGTAGCGGTAAGCGGACGCGCGGCTGATGCCGAGGAGTTCGGCGGCCGCGGGGACGGAGATGAGGGCAGGCTGCTGCTCGGTCATGGATGTTCCCTCGGAGTCGACGCTGCTGGGCTGCCGCAGAAACCGCAGAATCCGCAGAATTGGCGGTAGGTGTGGGTTTGTGCAGCTCAGTAGCGGTGTCGGTGATCTTGGCCGGGTTGCCGCAGAACTCCGCAGAATTGCCGCAGAATCAGGACGGCGGCGCGTAGGTCAGTCAGTCGGCTTGTCGAAGCCGAGATCGGGCTTGTTGAGGTCCAGGTGCCACACCTTGTATAGGCTGATGGCTTCGGCCACGGCGTCCACGGACAGTGCCTCCTCGCGTTTGTCCGGGGAGAGCGGCGCGACCGGCAAGCTGGACACGCCGATGCGGGCCTTCTGCTCGTCGGCCCAGGCGTCCATGCGGCGTTCGTCGCCGTCGAAGTCTGGGGCCGCCGGGATGTCGCGGAGCTGCGGGTGCTGCTCCGCGAGCGCCTCGCCGCAGATGGGGTGAGCGCTGATCCACTCGAACTGATTGACGGTCTTGCCGACCATCCAGCTGAGAATTTCCACGTACGGGCCAAGATCCGAAGGCAAGCGGTGGGTCACCGCCAAGACGGTGTAGAGGTCGAAGTTCTTCGTGCTGGGTTCCAATGTCCACTCCTGGCTGATGGCGTTGTAGTCCGGTCGGGTTTCTGCGGCAGTTCTGTGGCGTTCTGCGGCAGCGCGGCGGTGATCGGCAGCAGTGCCGCTGACGAGCGCAGATCCATCTGCCTAAGGAGTTCTGCGGATTCTGCGGTTTGTGCGGCAGGGTCATCGCGTGGCCTGCCTGTGCGTCGGGTGCACGAAGTAGGTGGGGCTGGGTTTGCGGCCTGGGCCGCGTCGTTCGGGTTCGGGCGCGCGCTGGATGTGGAAGTGCTGTTCGAGCAGATCGAGAGCGGGTAGGAGGTCGGTGACCTTGCGGAACCGTCCCCTGGTGATCGAGGTGAACAGCTCGCGGACGGTGAAGCTGATGGGTCCCTGGCGCTCGATCCACGCGAGGACCATGCGGGCGTCGTCGGTGACTTCGTCGTTACCCATGTAGTCGAACGCACCGAGGGCGTGCGCGAGGTAGTAGGACCCGAGGGTGCGGGCGCGGCTGAACGTCTCGCTGGTGATCTCGGTGGACCACTTGTCGGCGGGGCTGTCGGCGAGGTGCAGCAGCCCGGCCAGGCGGGCGACCGTTCCGGCGTACTTGGCGGCCCAGTCGGTGATGTGGTGCAGGTTGCCGCGGGGCGCGAGCTGGGGTTCGAGTTCGGTCTGCAACGCGAACATGGCCTCGTCGGCATCGCGGCTGAAGTCGACGGTGGTCAGGTCACGCGGTGCCAGGTGCAGCACCAGTTCGGCGAGTCGCGTGCGGTAGGTGGTGCTGACGTGTTCGGGGACTTCGGGTACGCGGATCTCGCGTTGTCCGACCGTGCTGACCGGCAGCGAGTAGAGGAAGCGTCCGAGCAGGCCGCGTTCCTTGGCGGCCTTGATCTGTCCTAGGTCGCGGATGATCTGCGGCTGCACAACGAGACCCAAGGTCAGGTAGGCGTGCTCGATGAAGTCGGATTCGCGGCCCTGGCGGTCGACTTCGAGATACTCGCCGGCGTGGCCGCGCAGGAACACCTCGTAGTTCGGCGTGCCGGAGTAGCGCCCGGCGATGTTGGCGACGATGCCGCCCTCGGGCGCAAGCACGGCCAGGCGCCCGCCCTGTTCGGCCATGATGGTGGCGGCCTTCTCCGCGGTGATGTCGTCCACGACGAGACGGGGTTGGGCCGGGATCACGATCTCTCGGGCACGCAGGGCCGCGTCGCCGGCCAGGCCGATGGACGTGGGATCGGCGGTGCTGGCGGTCTTCTCCAGCTTGTCCGCTTCGCGTTCGGCGACGGCTTTCTGGATGCGGGTTTCCTCGATGTGCGGCAGCGCGAGTTCGACGAGTTCGGCCTGCGCGGCGCGGATGGGTCCGGCCATGGCGGCGAACACGTCGGACTTACGCGAGCCGGGTGGCAGCGCCACGGCCAGGAACAGGTTGACCGGCTGGGTCCAGCCCGGCCGGATGCGCACGTTGATGCGTCCGGCCGCGGCCGTCGACAGCGCGGACAAGGCGACGCACCCGGCGAGGTCGGCCGGAGTCTGGGTGAACTCGGTGACGGCGCTGACCATGTCGGCCACCCAGCCGGGCAGGACGCTGACAGGGAACGGCGGCAGGGCCCGCTGTGCGGCCGAGAGCGGGACCGGCTGCTCCCAGCCGTCTCCGGTCTGGCCGGGTTCGTCCGACACAGCACGCAGAACGCGCGCAGCACCGCTGTCGGGCAGGTGCTTGTTCGTCGCGTTCATGGAGGTGCCTCCAACCGTGGTGTCTGGAGTGGACGGTGAGGGGTGGCCGGTGCCGCACAACGGTGTGCGGCACCGGCCCGTGTTCACTGCTGGTCGATCAGCGGCTGGTGTCGCGGCGCATGCGGCGCGTTGCCTGGTCGTGGTCGGCGTGCGCTGCCGTCAGGGCGACTGCGGCGTCCAGTAACTTCGCGTGCAGGGTGCGCGCGTGCCGACGTGCGAGGCGGATCGCGTCAACGGCCTGGGTGTAGGCGGCCTGGCGCTGGTCGGTCATGGTGACCACCATCGGCCGGTTGAGCCCCATGGGGTTGGCGGTGCGCAGGGTCTCGACGAAGTGGGCGACGCCGGCGGCGGTGCCGTCCAGGATCGAGGTGGCGTGCTCGCTGCCGGTGCCCAGCGCCTCCAGCAGCTGAGTGAGCTGCTTGACGTCGGCAAGGGACTGCACGAGTTCGCTCGGTCGCTTGGTCGCGAGCACGGCGGCGCTCAGGTCGTCGTTGCTCCACTGGGTGGACCTGCGGGCGGAGTGGGCCTGGTCGGACATTCGAATCTCCCTGGTGTGGTTGGACGTTTGGCGACGGACGCTGGTGGGCGCGCTACCTCGCCTTGGCGGGCTTGGGGTACTGCATCGAGGTGGCGACGCGGACGGCGTTGGCGGCCCGGCGGGCGCTGTAGTTCGTGGCGGCGCGGACCGACTGCATGGCCTCCATGGCGTCCTGGAACGACTCGTCGACGCTGCCGCCGTGCTCTTCGACGTCCCAGGCCTTGCGGACCAGGGCGTCCACGACGCGGTGCGAGGCGGTGTGCAGGCTCACCGCAAGGGCGGCGATGTGCTGGTAGGCCGTGAAGGTCTCTTCGTGCGTGGCGAACAGGAAGTGCTTGTTGCCGGCGGCGCTGGCCAGAGCCGTCATCGCGGCGTCAAGGGCGCTGACGAACTGGTCGGAACTGGACACGGTTACTCCCTGGTGGTGTGGGGGTGGTGGAGAGGGCTAGGCGGCGTCGCGATCCAGTCGGCGCGGGCGCGTTGCTCCGAGCTTGAGTCCGGACTGGACGGTTGCGGTGATCTGGCGCGGGGTGCAGTCGCAGTCCGCGGTCACCATGTGCGCGGCGGACTGCTCCAACATGCGGGCAGCGTCGGCGTGGCCCAGCTCGTTGCCCGCGACCAGTTGGCCAAGGCTGAGCGCGGCCTGGAACAGGGTCTTGTTGTGACGGCCTCGCTGGGCCGCTGCGACCTTGGTGCGCTCGCCTTCCACGACCGCGTTCAGGTACGCCGACCGCTGCGCAGGGGCGTTCTGAGCGGGCGCTGAGACGGCCGTGGACGGCCTGGCGGCAGGTGCCTGGATCAACCAGGCGGGCAGTTCTGCGGGCGGGCGGTCGTCGGTGATCTCGTAGCGGCCGGTCGGCGTGATCGACGGCGGGCCACGACGTAGCCGCCGTGTGCGCGGGTGTCGATGAGCCAGCCCAGCGTGCCCGCGGTGTTGCGCAACGCCATGCCGGCCGGGGCGCGGAAGTACAGGTGCGTGCCGCCGGACGGGGTGCGGGCGGTGTAGGTGGGCGGGATCGTGGTGTTGGCGCGTTCGGCCAGCAGCGTCAGGACATCGAGCCCCGTTGCCACTCCGAGCATGTTGAAGCCATCCGGTGCCAGCTCGCCGGGCTTTGCGACGTCGCAGTCGACCACCACCAGCCCGGAGGGTCCGGTGGCCACCGCGACGTTGTGGCGCGGGTAGCGGGTCCAGAAGTCGCGGATCACGTTGGTGTCGTTGGTGGCGCGGGCTTCCCACTGGTCGATGAACGGGCGTTTGGCGCCGGGCACGGCGGGGAAGATGTGCCAGCCGCGGGCGGCGGCGCGCAGGATCTCGTTCAGCAGGTCGGATTCTGCGGTCATGGCGAGAGGCCTCCTTTGTGGTCGGTCGGGTCAGCGGCTGGCGCAGCCGGGGCACATGACCTGGCCGGGGCTGACGGTGTTGCCGCAGCCGGGAAAGGCGCAGGTGGCGGTGAAGCTGGCGGAATGCGTGTTCATGACGAGCTCCGTTCCGGGGTGCGTTGGTGCCGTGGCGGGGCGAGGTAGGGCGGCACTCGCCCTGCCACGGGGGCTGGTGATGGGGAGGTGGGTCAGGCGAGGACTTGAGCGATGCGGCTGGCGAGCCATTGCGCGACGTTGGCGGAGACGGCGTTTCCGGCCTGCATGGTCTGCTCGCCGCTGGTTCCGATGACGATGTAGGTGTTCGGGAACCGTTGGGCGGCCAGGTGTTCGCGTGGCTTGAGCATGCGGAACCGGCAGTCCTCGATCGCGAACGCGGGTTGCATCAGGCCGTGTTGCTCGCGTGTCGCGACGGTGGAGATCGGTTGGTTGTTCGCGCGGTGCGGCTTCGCGCCACGGCGGTACGGGATGACGAGGAGGCTGTGGTTGCCGCCGGTCGCGGTGATCGCACCGAGCGGCTGAGTGACGGGCCTCGACTTCGACTCGTCGTGCCCGCCGTAGTGGCGGGTCACAAACGCGTTGTCCGGCACGACCAGGCCGTGGTGGTTCCCACCCGCCGTGACGGTGCCGAGCGGGTGGTCGATTCCCCGCGCGGTCGACCCACCACCGCGCAGCTCGGCCACGAACGGCGGCACCGTGAGCGCGTGGTTGCGTCCGGTGGTGAGCGGGGCGAGCGGCTCGTCGATGGGTTTCGGGGTGTTGTTGGTGCGGTTCATCGTGATGAACGGCGGCATCGCTATCCCGTCGCCGATCTTCGTAGTGCGTGAGGGCAGCGGCCGGGAACCGACCGGGTAGGCGCGGCCGGTCTCGTCGTCGTGGTTGACCGACAGCATCACCGGCGGGCACACGAGAGCTTCGGTGTCACGTGTAGTGCGGGTCCGCATCGGCTGCTCGATGGTCGATGGGGCCTCGTTCCACGTGCCGCCAGCCGGGGCCAAGAACGGTGGGACCGCGACACCGTCGCCGGGTGTGCCGGTGCGTGCGGTCGTCGGCGAGTCCAACGCGGGCCACGCACGGATGTAGTCCGATCCTGGACGCTCCCACGTGTTCCCGCCTGCCGCTGCGACGACCGGCTGCGCGAACATCTCCAAGCCGACCTGGATTCGGCGCATCGTCTTGGCTGCCAGCGGCTTTGCGCGGTCGCCGATCACCTGGCCGAGGTCGTTCCAGTCGATCGCCACTGCGGCGGGCAGTACGTAGGGCTCCACGACGTCGTGGCGGCATCGGGTGTTCGGGCAGCGGTAGACGTACTGCTGGCCGTACTTGCCGATGCGGCGTTTCTCCGGGCGCTTCCACGACTGGATGGACTCAACCTGTTCGTCGCACACCGCGCAGTAGGCGATCGGACGGGGCGTCACGTCCGGCAGGAGGACGTCCTTGCGAGTGAAGGCCAGGTACAGGCGATCTCGCCACTGCGGAGCGTGCGGGTTGCCCTCACCACCGACGTGCGCGGAGGACACCGACACGTACTGCACGTTGTAGCCGGGGCGCAGCTGGCACATGCCCTGCACCCACCAGTCGAACAGTTCCCAGTCGGAGGCGACGTTGGTGACGTTCTCGACGAGGACCGCCTTGTACCGGTGGACCTCGGTGGCGCGGATGACGTCATGGAACGTCGCCCTGGTCCGGTCAAGCGCGGCCGGGCCGACGTAGCCGTCTTCGTTGAGCTCGGTGAGCAAATCCATCTGGCCGCGGGACTTCTTGCGGCCACCGGCGGGGCTGATCTCGGTGCAGATCGGCGAGGCCCAGAGGATGTCGGTGCGGGGCAGGCGACGCATGTCGTAGTTGGAGACGTCCGCGCACAGGTGCTCCGCGCCGGGGAAGTTCGCGGCGTGCGTCTCGATCGCCCGGTCCCAGTGGTTCGCGGCCAGCTTCAGCTCGAACCCGGCGGCGGCCAGGCCGATCGAGGAACCACCGGCGCCGCAGAAGATGTCGGTGAAGGTGAGAGTCATCAGCAGGCCTCCGCCATCTCGTTGGCTTGAAAGCAGGTCCAGCAGCGCTTGTAGGAGGTGGGCACGCAGTAGCCGACGTCGCGCTGGCATTGCGGGCACCAGCGGCGGGCGGCCATCGCCTTGTCCAGCGCGAAGATCCGCGCGGCGTTGAGCGGCCGGACCGGTGCGGCCAGGTCCACCCGGAACAGGTCGCACAGTTCCTCGCGGCGGTAAGGCTTGCGGTGGCGGAACCACAGCAGCGCCTGCGCGCCCTGGCCGTTGGGCCGCAGCCCGATCGCACGGAGCTGGCGGCGGGTCGCGAGACCGGGCGGGACGCCGCCGGGCCTGCCGCGCCAGGCGAACACGATCAGCCCGCCTTCACGGCCACGGCAGAACGCGGTCTGCCCGTTCCACGGCAGCACCACCTCGCAGATCGGGCGGGTGAGGCCGCTCATCACCGGTCCCGCCCTTCGGCGAGCTCGGTCACGACGCGCTGCCGGGTTTCCAGCTGCTCGATCAGCCGCGACAGCAGGCTGGCCGCGTGCCCGAACTGCTGGTCTCGCACCAGGTTCGCGACGTCCTTCAGATCCCCGCCGGCGCGGTCGGCCCACCGGTGCCACGCGCGCTTGGCCTCGTTGATGAGCGGTTGCAGGTGCTCGTGGTCCCACTCGTCGTGCGCGGCCTCGCGGCCCTCCTCGGTGGGCGGGTGCAGCGTGCTGCCGGTCCAGCCGCATTCGCACTTGGCGACGTAGCCGAGGAATTCGCGGTTCTGGTAGTTCCAGATGCTGGTGAGCTGGCCGCCGGGCAGTTTGCGGGCGGCGTAGCCCTCGTGGCCGTAGGAGTCGATCAGGTCCGCGTACGGGCCGTCGTAAGTGATGCCCATCAGGCGCTCTCCCGTCCGGGTCGGTCGTCGCGCAGGCGTCCGGTGGTGGGCAGGCTGGTCAGGCGGCGGCCGTGCTTGTCCGCGTACATGGCCGCGTCGGCGCCAGCGAGCAGCGCGGGCAGCTGCACTCCGCGGCGGGGCAGGGTCTGCGCGCCGATGCTGACCGCGAGGTTCAGGCGCTGGCGTTCACGTCCGAGTCGGTCGACGAAGATCGGTTTGGTGAG